>NZ_JASATQ010000027.1:0-62331 GCF_038440415.1 Sphingomonas sp. OTU376
CCCCCGCCCGCCCCCCGGGGGCCCCGGGGTACGCCGGGGGGCGCAACCCACCCCCGACCCCTCCCTTGCAGGGAGGGGAGTATGGAGGAGCGGGAGCCTCACAAACGGCATTGCAGCTGGCCCCCGGCCTTCGCCGGGGAACTGGTTGGGACGAGCGGGTAGGGGCGGCGAACCGCGTGCGGCGGCCTCTTCTCTCCTACGCCGCAGCGCCTCCAAATCATGCTGCATTGCAACTTTCGCAACTCGCATCTTTGGTTGCAGAGAGTGCAATTGCCGTCGCGTCAGGGGCACGGCACCGGCTATTCGCGCGTTGTTGCGCGGCGGGCAAAAACGCGCTTATAGGCACCCGCCTTTCCCCCTCCCCGGACGAGGATTTCCTGTGGCCAAAGCACCGGCACGCAAAACGACTGAACCCGCAAAGACCAACCGCGAGCGGCCCGAAGAGCCCAAGCGGTTCGAGGCTTCGAAGGAGCAGCTGCTCGAATTCTACAAGCAGATGCTGCTGATCCGCCGCTTCGAGGAGAAGGCCGGCCAGCTCTATGGCCTCGGCTTCATCGGCGGCTTCTGCCACCTCTATATCGGCCAGGAAGCCGTTGCGGTCGGCCTGCAGTCCGCGCTCGACGGCGAGAAGGACTCGGTGATCACCGGCTATCGCGACCATGGCCACATGCTCGCCTATGGCATCGATCCCAAGGTCATCATGGCCGAGCTGACCGGTCGCGCGGCGGGCATCAGCCGCGGCAAGGGCGGCTCGATGCACATGTTCTCGACCGAGAAGAAGTTCTACGGCGGCCACGGCATCGTCGGCGCGCAGGTGTCGCTCGGCACCGGCCTGGCGTTCGCGCACAAGTATAACGAGGATGGCGGCGTCGCCATGGCCTATTTCGGCGACGGCGCGTCGAACCAGGGCCAGGTCTACGAATCGTTCAACATGGCCGAGCTGTGGAAGCTTCCGATCATCTATGTGATCGAGAACAACCAGTACGCCATGGGCACGTCGGTCAACCGCTCTTCGTCGGAAGACCAGCTCTATCGTCGCGGCGAGAGCTTCCGCATCCCCGGCATCCAGGTGGACGGCATGGACGTGCTCGCCTGCCGAGGCGCCGCCGAGGAAGCGCTGGCCTGGGTCCGCGCGGGCAAGGGCCCGATCATCCTCGAGATGAAGACGTACCGGTATCGCGGGCACTCGATGTCCGACCCTGCGAAATATCGTTCGCGTGAAGAGGTCCAGTCGGTCCGCGACAAGTCGGATCCGATCGAGCAGGTCAAGCGCGAGCTCGAGGACATGAAGGTCACCGAGGCCGAGCTGAAGGCGATCGAGGCGGAGATCCGCAAGGTGGTGAACGAGTCTGCCGACTTCGCCGAGCAGACGCCCGAGCCCGATGCTTCCGAACTGTATACCGACGTGCTGGTGGAGTCCTACTGAGATGGCGATCGAACTGAAGATGCCGGCGCTGTCGCCCACCATGGAGGAGGGCACGCTCGCCAAGTGGCTCGTCAAGGAAGGCGACACGGTGAAGTCGGGTGACATCCTGGCCGAGATCGAGACCGACAAGGCCACGATGGAGTTCGAGGCGGTCGACGAAGGCACGATCGCGAAGATCCTGGTCGCCGAGGGCACCGATAACGTGAAGGTCGGCACCGTGATCGCGACGATCGCGGGCGAGGGCGAGGATGCCTCCGCGGCTCCGGCACCTGCTGCTGCGCCGGCCCCGACGCCTGCGCCTGCCGCGGCGGAGCCGGCTGCCGGCGAGGATGGCGGGCCGAAAAAGGCCGACAGCGGCACCAAGCAGCTCGCCAGCGAGAAGGCCGCCACGGTCCAGGACCCGGCGATCCCCGAGGGCACCGAGATGGTCAAGGTGACCGTCCGCGAAGCGCTGCGCGACGCGATGGCCGAGGAGATGCGCAAGGATCCGCGCGTCTTCGTGATGGGCGAGGAAGTCGCCGAGTATCAGGGCGCCTACAAGGTGACCCAGGGCCTGCTCGAGGAGTTCGGCCCGAAGCGCGTCATCGACACGCCGATCACCGAATACGGCTTTGCCGGCCTGGGTGCGGGTGCGGCGATGGGCGGGCTCAAGCCGGTCATCGAGTTCATGACCTTCAACTTCGCGATGCAGGCGATCGACCACATCGTGAACTCGGCGGCGAAGACCAACTACATGTCCGGCGGCCAGATGCGCTGCCCGATCGTGTTCCGCGGTCCGAATGGTGCCGCTTCGCGCGTGGGCGCGCAGCACTCGCAGAACTATGGCCCGTGGTACGCCAGCGTCCCCGGCCTGATCGTGATCGCCCCCTATGACGCGCAGGACGCCAAGGGCCTGCTCAAGGCGGCGATCCGCTCGGAAGACCCGGTCGTGTTCCTCGAGAACGAGCTGATGTACGGCCGTCACTTCGAGATCCCGCAGCTCGACGATTATGTCCTGCCGATCGGCAAGGCGCGTATCGTCCGGGCGGGCAAGGACGTGACGATCGTCAGCTACTCGATCGGCGTGGGCGTTGCCCTGGAAGCCGCCGACAAGCTGGCAGGCGAGGGCATCGACGCCGAAGTGGTCGACCTGCGCACGCTGCGTCCGCTGGACACGGCTACCGTTCTGGAGAGCCTGAAGAAGACCAACCGCCTGGTGGTGGTCGAGGAAGGCTGGCCGGTCTGCTCGATCGCATCGGAAATCGCCGCGGTCGTGATGGAGCAAGGCTTCGACGACCTCGACGCGCCGGTGCTGCGCGTGACCAACGAGGACGTGCCGCTGCCTTACGCGGCGAACCTCGAGAAGCTGGCGCTGATCACCGCCGACAAGGTGGTCGCGGCAGTGAAGAAGGTCACCTACAAGGGCTGATCGGCTTCATAGCGAACACGGAAAAGGCCGGGGGAGACCCCGGCCTTTTCTTTTGCCAGCCCGGTCGAGGGAGAACGACCGGCAGGCGCGAAGCTTTGACGCCTAGGTTTCGAGATAGGCCTGGCCGGCGGAGCACATCGACGGGCTGACGCCGCTCACCTTGTAGATACCGCGCGGATGCGTCGCGGCGTTGCCCAGGCTGCTGTCGTCGGTGGTGTCGCGGCGATCGCGCACCATCATCGAGGCGATCTCGTTCAACTCGCTGGTCGGCGAGAGCGAGGTCTTGATCAGCGGCGTGTACTGGAAGCGCACTTCGACGAACATGGTCACGCCATTGTCGGGTGCCGCGACCTGGCGGGTCGAAGGCCCAACGCCGGCCAGGTTCTTGTCGCCCTGGGCGCCATAGGTCGAACCCAGCGAGGTCTTGTCGCCCTGGCAGCGCTGCCAGCGGATGCGCGACTTGCCGGAGTTGCTGGGATCGGGCTCGATGCTCGAAATGGTCACGCGGCCATTGGCGAGCAGCTTGAGCTCGCCCGACTGCAGGTCCGCGCCGGTGAGCAGGTCGTTGATGTCCGCCTCGCTGATCGTCTTGGCCTGGAGCTGCGTGCCCGAGCCGATACGCGCGGCATTGTCCGCGAGGTGAAGCGCGATCTGGCTCACCCGCATCTTGGTGATGATATAGTTGGTCAGCTCGGCGCCAGTGAGGCTGAGCGTCAGCACGATCGGCAGCGAGAAGGCGAATTCGAGCAGCGCGACGCCGCTCTTGTCATCCCGGAAACGCCGCAGCAGGCGAGGAAGGGCCGATACGCGGCTCATGGGCAGTTCCTCACGGTGGGAGCGCCCTGGTCGCCATAGGGCTGGTTGCGCAGCACGGTGGAGGCCGTAACCGTGGTCTGGTTCGAGCCGCCGATGATCCGGTAGATCGGGAAGAAGCGCGGATAGCTGACCGACACGGTGTAGACCACCGCATCCTTGGCGCCGCCCGCCCCGCTGTTGCCGCCGCTCGAATCCCATTTGTTGTTGCCGTTATTGTCTTCGTACAGCTCGCCCGGCGTGCCGCCCGAGGGACCGTCGCAGGTGCCGTTGCCGTTGGTGTCGGTGAAAGGCTCGAACTTCGCGGCCGCGGCATTGCTGAAGGTGCGATACCATTTGCGAGTGATCGCCACCGTGCCGTTATTGGCGAGCGCCTTGGCCTGGCCGGTCACCTTGGCATCGAGCGTGGCCTGGGTATTGACGTCGAGGCCGCTTTCCAGCGTTGAATCGCGCGCGACCTTCTGGACCACGCCCTGCAGCGCCGCGCGCATGTAGAGCGTGTGAGCCACGTCGAAGGCGCCGAGCAGCAGGATGCCCATGACCGGGGCGATCATCGCGAACTCGACGATCGTCGCGCCGCGCTCGTCCTGAGCAAGACGGGGAAGGGGGCGCCGGATCATTTGGTGAGCCTCAACTGCGAGATCTGGTCCGCGATCGAGCGGAACTTGTCCTGCAGGTCCTTGGAGCTGGTTGCCTTGAAATAGCGGCCGGTGGTCGCGCAGTTGGTGAGGCGCGTCTCGGTGGACGCGGCAAGGTTGCCGAAGGCGATCACCCACAGCGTGATCTTGCTGTTCTTCACTGCCTCGCACAGCGCGGTGTAGCGCGCGTTGACCTGCGTGGTGAGCGTGCCGGTGTCGGTGCAGCCATCGGTCGGCGCCGAGGAGGCATCCGTCGTGCGGCGGTCGAACCACGACACGCCATAGGCGGTATAGTTGTCGGTGCCGGTGCAGGTGTCACCGTCGGTCATGAAGATCAGGTGGCGCTCAATCTCGCCGCCCTGCGGGGTGTAGGCGTTCTCCGACTTGAAGATGCCGGTCGGCGAGAGCAGGCGCGCGCCCCAGAGCAGGCCGATGTCGTGATAGGTGTTGCCTTCGGGCGTGAGGCTGTCGACATAATCGTCGAAATCGCTGGCGGTCCAGGACTGGAGCTTCTTCGCCACTGTCGGGCAGGCGTAGTAGGACGTGTTGTTATAGATCGCGTCGGTGTTGTTCACCGCCGCCAGGTCATAGCTGCCGCCGTTGCGCGCGCCGGTCTTGCGCGTGAAGATCATGCCGGGAAGCGCGGGGCCCCAGCGCGTGGCATCGGAATCGGGCACCGAATCGATATCGAGATCCTTGGCGCCGCTCGGGATCGGCTGATAGGTGGACTGGCGCACGGTGGTGCGCTCCTCGATGCACCCGTCCCAGGTAAGCGTGGTCTGCGCGCCGCCCGCGCCGATCGGCAGGGTGAAGCTGGCATTCCAGTTCGTACCGTTCTTCAGGCCCGAGATCGTCTGGCTGAGCGCGCCATAGTTCCACTTGGCGGCGGTGCCCGACCAGTTGCGATAGCGATAGGTGCAATTGCCCCAACGATCACGGCTGTCGATCGTGTACTGACGCGATTCGGTGTCTTCCGGTATGTTGCCGCACGAGGTGGATTGCTGGCTGGTCCAGTTGCCCCAGTTGCCCGAGGGCGTGTTGGCGAGCTTGCGCGTCTGGTAGGTCCAGCTGTCCGGCATCCACTCGGTCTTGAGCAGGCGGCCGACATTGACGTTGGTGGCATAGGGCACGAAGCCGAAGCGGATCTGCACCTGGTTGCCGGTGCCGCCGCTCGGCGCGCCGCCTTCGCAGGTCGCATCGGTGTCGAGCCGCGCGACGATCTCGTAGAAGCATTTCACCGCGGTCTTCAGGCCGATGATCTTCTTGGTGCCCTTGCCGTCGTCCTGATCCATCGAGCCCGTGGTATCGAGCACGAACATCACATCGGTGTTAGGCAGGCGCATTTCGGCGTCGCAGGTGACGCTGAGCGTCTCGGAGGTCTTGCCGAAGATGCGCATCAGCGTCATCGGCAGCACGGCCGACGCGGTGCCGCTCACCTTGCCGGCATTCTCGCTGAACGCCTTGGTGACGGTGCCGGCGCCGTACGCGTCCTTGTTGTAGTTCGCGTCGAAATAGTTCTTCGCGGTTACCTCGGGGAAATTGGCGGTGCCGTTGACCGTCTGCGCCCAGGTGCCGCCGCCCATCGTCTTGCGGCCCGCGAGCGCGCCCGCATCGCATGCATGTTGCAGACGCGTCTTGACGATGTACATGCGGCTGATGTCGATGCCGCCGCCCACCATGCCCGCAAGCGGGATCAGCGCGATTGCCATGATGGCAAGCGTGTTCGCACGCGTATCACGTGCCAGCGCGCCCAGAAAAGCGCGTATCGAACCACCCGCAATCGGCCGGCCGTCACTCATTTTTGCGCCCCTCATCCCCCGACAACGAGACTGCTTGGCTCAGTTGTCGCTAAATACGTATAAATCCGGAAGGTTAATGCGGGCCTTAAAACCGTTGGGACTCGCGGCATGAACGGGATCGTGGAGCAGCCGGAACGAGATCTGGCACTGAGCTATGCACCGATTGCCGGCCGCCCGGGCCTGGTGGCCTTGCTCGCGCTGGACGACGCACTGGCACAGCTGCTGCGGACTACTCGCGAGCCGGCGGTCGGCCAGATGCGGCTGGCTTGGTGGCGCGAGGCGCTGGAGAAGCTCGATCGCGCGCCGGCGCCCGCAGAGCCGGTGCTGCGCGCGATCGAGGCAGAGGTGCTGCCGCGCGGCGTTACCGGCGCGTCGCTGGTGCCGATCGTCCATGGCTGGGAAGTGCTGATCGAGGAGGAAGTGCTCGACGCCGATGCGATCCAGCGCTTCGGCGAGGGGCGCGGGCATCTGTTCCTTGCCGCGGGCGCGCTGCTGGGCGCCAAGGGCGACCCGTTGGCAGTCGCGGGGCAGGGCTGGGCGATCGCCGATCTCGGCCGGAACCTGGATGCGGAGGACGAGAGGGCGACTGCCCGCGATCTCGCGGTTCCGCTGCTTGCCAAGGCCAGCGGCGCGCGCTGGAGCCGGGCGGGACGCGCGCTGGGCGCGCTGGCGCATCTGGCGCGGATGGACCTGGCCGAGGCACCCCAGGCGGCAGGCGCGCCGGGGCGCGTCGGCCGTCTGCTCTGGCACCGGCTGACTGGACGCTGACCCCGGTGCCGCGTTAGCCTCGCTCTTCTCAGAGGGGAGAGCGGAAATGTGGCGCTATCTGGTGGGAGCGGGCGGTGCACTGCTGCTGGTCGTGGCGGGTCTTTTCCTGTTTCGCGGGTCCGCCAGTACCGGAAACAGCCTTCCAAAGGCGCCCGTGGCGGCAATCGCGTCCGAAACGGAGCAGGATGTTCCGGGGGAGCCGCCGAGCGCCGCCGCAAAGACGCGCGAGCAGAAGCGGTTCGACCGGATCGACAAGGACAAGAATGACGGCATCAGCAAGGACGAGTTCTTCGCCCTGCGCCGCAAGCTGTTCGCCCGGCTCGACACCGACCGGGACGGGAAGCTGAGCTTCGAGGAATGGTCGGTAAAGGCGGTGGAGCGCTTCGCCGGGGCGGACAAGGACAAGTCAGGCGTGCTGACCCGCGCCGAATTCGCCACCACCGCCGTGAAGCGCAAGCCCAAGCCGCGCTGCGTCTGCGCGCCCGCCGGAGCGAAGGCGCAGGCGCCGGCGGCTCAGGACGCTGCGGACGACAGCGAGGGCTGAGCCATCCAGCCGGTCTTCGCCTCGCGGGCGCGATCGGTGTACATCAGCTTGCGATCGGCCTTCTTCGTCTTGCCCGGGATCGGCGGGAACAGGCCGAAATTGACGTTCATCGGCTGATAGGTCTCGGCTTCCGCCTCGCCGGTGATGTGCGAGAGCAGCGCGCCCAGCGCCATCTCGCGCGGCGGCGCGGTCAGCGTCTCGCCGGCGAGCTCGGCCGCGGCGAAGCGCCCGGCGAGCAGGCCGATCGCCGAGCTTTCGACATAGCCTTCGCAGCCGGTGATCTGGCCGGCGAAGCGGATATGCGGCGCGCTCCGGAGACGGAGCTGGCCGTCGAGCAGTTCGGGCGACTTGATGAAGGTGTTGCGGTGGAGGCCGCCCAGGCGGGCGAACTCGGCATTCTCGAGCCCCGGGATCGTGCGGAACAGCGCAACCTGCTCGGCATATTTGAGCTTGGTCTGGAAGCCGACCATGTTCCAGAGCGTGGCGCTGGCATTGTCCTGGCGGAGCTGGACGACCGCATAGGGCCAGCGGCCGGTCTTCGGGTCATCCAAGCCGACGCCCTTCATCGGGCCGAAGCGGAGCGTTTCCAGCCCGCGCTCGGCCATGACCTCGATCGGCATGCAGCCTTCGAAATAGGGGACATCCTCCCACTCGCGGAACTCGGTCTTCTCGCCGGCCATCAGGGCGGCGTGGAAGGCGTAATACTGCTCCTTGGTCATCGGGCAGTTGATATAGTCCTTGCCCGTGCCGCCGGGGCCGACTTTGTTCCAGCGCGACTGGAACCAGGCCACGTCCATGTCGATCGAGTCCCGATGCACGATCGGGGCGATCGCATCGAAAAAGGCGAGCTGGTCCTTGCCGGTGGCGGTGCCGATGCTCTCGGCCAGGCCGGGCGCGGTGAGCGGTCCGGTGGCGACGATCGTCAGACCGCTCTCGGGCAGCTTGTCGATGCGCTCGCGGACGATCTCGATGTTCGGATGCGCCATCAGCGCGGCGGTGACGCCGTCGGAGAAGCGGTCGCGGTCGACGGCGAGGGCGGAGCCGGCGGGGACCTTGTGGATGTCGCCCTGCGCCATGATCAGCGAGCCGAGGTCGCGCATTTCTTGGTGGAGCAGGCCAACGGCGTTGCTCTGGGCGTCGTCCGAGCGGAAGCTGTTCGAGCAGACCAGCTCGGCCAGGCCCTCGGTCTGGTGCGCCGGGGTCATCGTGCCGCCGCCGCGCATTTCGGAAAGGCGGACCTTGAAGCCCTTGTTGGCCAGCTGCCATGCGGCTTCCGAGCCGGCCAGGCCGCCGCCGATGATGTGAATGTCGTGCATGGGGACGTCCGGTAGCGCCAAGCTTGGCAATGCGCCAGTCACACGGCATCAGGGGCGAATGGACCGCACCCGTATCGACCCGCTCTTCGCGCTCGCCCTGATCGCCGGCGCCACCTATTACGCCAATGTCTGGCTGGCGGCGGGCGGGACCGCCGCAGTGGTGTGGAAGGGCGCGGGCGTCGCGCTGCTCGCCTTCTGGGCGCGCGGCAAGGCGGCAAGCGGTGACGGGCGGGTGCTCGGGGCCGTGCTGGCGCTGGGCGCGCTGGGCGACGTGCTGCTCGAGCTGCAGGGCATGGCGGCGGGCGGGCTTGCCTTCCTCGCCGGGCATTTCCTCGCTTCCTATCTCTATCTGCGCCACAAGCGCGTACCCGCCGCTCAGTGGATCGCGCCGCCGGTGGCGATGGGCATGGCGCTGCTCGCCTGGTGGGTGTTCAAGGGCGGCTATCAGGTCGAGCTGCTCGCTTTCTACGTGTTCGGCCTGTCGCTGATGGCGGCCTCGGCGATGCTCAGCCGGCTCGGCACGCTGGTCGCGGCGGGCGCGCTGCTGTTCTTCGTGTCCGACTGGCTGATCTTCCTCAACGAAGGGCGGATGCTGCCGCCGCTGGTCGCGTCGCTGCTGGTGTGGCCAACCTATTTCATCGGCCAGGCACTGATCGCCTGGGGCGGCGTTCATACCCTGAACCAGGAGATGCCCACGGCATGAGGATCTTCACCATCGGTTATGAAGCGACGACGATGGACGAGTTCATCGCGGCGTTGCGCAAGGCCGGGGTGGAGCGGGTGATCGACGTGCGGGCGGTGCCGCTGTCGCGGCGGCCGGGCTTCTCGAAGAACATCCTCGCGGCGAGCCTGAAGGACGCGGGGATCGACTATGTGCTGCTCAAGAACCTCGGCACGCCCAAGCTGGGCCGCGACGCCGCCAAGAAGGGCGATGTGAAGACGCTGCGCGGCGTCTATGCCGGCCAGCTCGAGCTGCCCGAGGCACAGGCGGAAGCGGCGAGGATGCGGGCGCTGGCGGCGGAAAAGCCAAGCGCATTGCTCTGTTTCGAGCGCGATCCGGCCCATTGCCACCGCACCCTGCTGCTCGCCGCGGAGGGCGAGGGTGCCGAGGTGGTGGATCTGTTTCCCTAGGGCCCGGAAAGGCCGGGGCGGCCGTAATGTCAGGGGGAGATTCGGCCGCCCCGTAGGTTTGGGGGACCGGCGTCACAGAGGGGCAAGGCGCCGGCCCGCTCCCCTCTGCCGGCCGGGTCTTGCAGCGGTGTTTCAGTTTGTTGCGCAGTGCCTCAGGCTGTTACGCTGGCCTCGACGCTCGGCAGCGCGAAGCTGAACATCGCACCGCCCTCGGGCCGGTTCTCCGCCCAGAGCCGCCCGCCATGCGCCTCGACGATTGTGCGGCAGATCGGCAGGCCGAGGCCGGTGCCGCTTTCCTTGGTGGTGCGGAACGGCTCGAACAGATTGTCGAGGATCGCGTCGCTGAGGCCCGGGCCGGAATCGGCGATCCGGACGATCACCTCATGTTCCTCGGTCCGTGCCGTCACACTGACTTCACGCAGCGGGCTATGGCTGGTCGCCTCGACCGCGTTGCGGATCAGGTTGGTCAGCACCTGCTCGATCTGGAGCGCATCGCCGATCAGCTCGGCCTCACCGGTGTCGCAGTCGCACTCGATCGTCACTTCGCGCGAGACCTTGAGCTGGCGCACCGCGGTGCAGGCGGTGCGGATCACGCGATCAAGATCGAGATGCGCCTGGTTGACCTCGCCGGTGACGGTGAAGGAGCGGATCTTGCGGATGATGTCGCCGGCCCGCAGCGCCTGCACCCGAGCCCGGTCGAGCGCGTCGAGGATGTCATGATCGGGATCGCCGCGCGAGCGGGTGAGGTAGCGGCAGGCCTCGAGATAGTTGGTGATCGCCGCCAGCGGTTGGTTCAGCTCGTGCGCCAGCGTCGACGCCATCGCGCCCATCGCGTTCAGGCGGGCGAGGCGGAGCAGCTTCTCATGCGCCTCGCGCAGCTGCGCCTCCGCCTCGATATCATGCGTGATGTCGATGATGAGGCCGAGCAGCCGCGGCTGGCCATTGTGCGGATCATAGCGACCCTGCAGCGTCACCCAGCGGATCTCGCCATCGGCCATGGTGAGGCGCAGCGTCATGTCGAGCGGCCCCTGGGTTCGCCGCGCATGGACGATCGCCTTGCGCAGCTCGATGACCTGATCGATCCCGAGCCGATCGGCGACATCCGCCAGGCGATATTCGCCCTCGTGCCATTCGAGCCCGAACAGGCGCGCGCTTTCCGGCGAATGGCGCGAGCCGCCACGGATCAGATTGATCTCCCAGACCCCCACGCCGGCGGCTTCCTGGGCAAGGCGGAGCAGTTTCTCGCTTTCCTCGAGCGCGCGCTGGGCGGCGATGCGGCGCGACACGTCGAGGATCACCACCGCGATATAATCCGGCGCGCCGTCGCCCGCCCGCACCATGTTGGCGGTGCAATGCACCGGACGCAGCTGACCATCGGGCAGCCGCAGCATGCGATCGTCCGAATAGAGCGGAATTTCACCACGGGCGAGCGCCTGGATGCCTTCCTCGGTCGACGGCCATTGCTCCGCGGTGCCGACCTTGCGGCAATTCTGCCCGAGCAGCTCATTGCGGGGATAGCCAGTCATCTCGCAGATCCGGTCGTTCACTTCGAGGAAGACGCCCTCGAGCGAGAGGCGGGCGACGCCCACGCCGGCCTGCTCGAACACGGCGCGATAGCGGCGCTCGGCCTCCTCCAGCCTGCGCCGAGCCTCCATCTCGGCAGTGATGAACTCGCTGGTTATCACGACGCCGGCGATCTGGCTGTCTTCGTCGCGCCACGGGTGGAAGCTCCAGCGGACATAATCGACAGTGCCGTCCGGATGATGCAAGGCATCGCCATTGCCCGAAAGCGTCTCGCCCGCCAGCACGCGCGCATATTGCTGCCGACGCTCCGGAGCGCAGGTCGGAAAGACCTCGAAATGGCTGCGCCCCTCTATCGACACGCCCTCGGGCAGGCGGAAATCGGTGATGAAGCGCTTGGACGTGGCGACGAAGTGCAGATTCCGGTCGAGGATCGCCACCGCCGAAGTCGCATCGCGAACCATGTTGGTCAGGTTCAGCCGCGCGATCTCCAGCCTGCGCGCCGCCAGGCTGAGCTTGTCCTCCGCATGGCGCTCATCGGCATAGGCAGCCAGCAGGAATATGGTCGCACAGGTCACCGCGACGAATATCTGGGCTAGGAGCTGGCGATGGTCGGACGCCGCAGTGGAGAAGGGGCCGGTTTCGATCTCGGTGCTCCACAGCACGATCAATGCGCTGATCACCACCGACGTCGTCGCGCCCCGCAGGTGCCATCCCAGCGCGGCAAGCACCAGCGGTGGGAAGATCGCCCAGCTCATCGGGCTGCCGGTCGTCGTAAGGAAGGCATGGGCGGCGATGGCGCCGCAGAACAGCATGACCGCGACGAAGCCGACCCAGCGCAAGGGCGACCAGCGCTCGCGCGGCGGCGTCGCCCACACAAGCACCAGCGGCGCCACAAGGATCATGCCAAGCCCTTGCTGCGCGAACCTGTCAATGAAAGTAGCCGGTTGCCCCACCACCGTCGCGCCAAGCGCGACTATCGTGGCCGCGACGAGCGAGCCGGCAACCGCGGCCAGGAAGATCCAGAGGATCGAACGCGGATCAAGCAGTTCGTTCGGGTTGATGCCACGGCGCTTGATGAGCATCGCGGTGACCAATGCACCGAGCGCCAGCCCCAATGCGCGGAAAAGCTGTTCGATCAGCGGGAAGGGAGACTGGAACAGCCAATAGGTGAGCAGCACCGCCACCGCGAGCAGTGGCCAGAATCGCGTGCTGGTGAGCAGCAATCCGCCGACCGAAACGCCGATGGCGAGCCCGATGGGAGGGCTATGGCCGGTAGAGCGATGCCAGAGAGCCCAGGCGATGCAGCCGGCCAGCGCACCGACGAACAGCTGCAGCGCCGGGAGCACCGACGCAAACCAATTCTCTGGCAGACGCTCCCTCACCGTTGCCAAGCAAAACTCCGCGCAAAGCGTAGCCAATCCAGGATGCTGACAGCGATGTAAATCCGTTAATTAACGGAGCGGTTCCGTAATATTCGATCAAGCAGCGGCTTTTCTGCGTTCAGCCATTTCCTCGTTGAGCATTTCGGCAAGCAGGAACGCGAGCTCCAGGCTCTGTCCCGCATTGAGGCGCGGATCGCAATGCGTGTGGTAACGATCGGCCAGGCCCTGCTCGGTGATGTCGATCGCGCCACCGGTGCATTCGGTGACATTCTGCCCCGTCATCTCGGCATGGATGCCGCCGGCGAACGTGCCCTCCGCACGGTGCACGGCGAAGAAGCCGCGGACTTCGGCCAGGATGCGATCGAACGGACGGGTCTTGTAGCCGTTCGCGGCCTTGATGACGTTTCCGTGCATCGGATCGCAGCTCCACACCACCGGATGCCCCTCGCGCTTCACCGCACGGACGAGCTTGGGCAGTCCGGCCTCGATCTTGTCGTGGCCATAGCGGGTGATCAGCGTCATCCGGCCCGGTGTGCGGCTCGGGTTCAGCGTATCGAGCAGGCGCAGCAGCGCGTCCGGCTCCAGGCTGGGGCCGCACTTCATGCCGATCGGGTTGCCGATGCCACGCAGGAACTCGACATGCGCCGACCCCTCGAACCGCGTGCGATCGCCGATCCACAGGAAGTGCGCGGACGTGTCGTACCAGTCGCCGGTCAGCGAATCCTGGCGCGTCATCGCTTCCTCATAGGGGAGCAGCAGCGCCTCGTGGCTGGTGTAGAAGCTGGTCGCCTTGAGCTGCGGCACGCTGTCCGCATCGATACCGCAGGCGGCCATGAAGTCGAGCGCCTCGCCGATCCGGTCGGCGACATCGGCGTACTTCTTCGCCCAGGGGCTACGACCCATGAAGTCGTGGGTCCATTTATGGACCTGGTGCAGATTGGCATAGCCGCCCTGTGCGAAGGCGCGGAGCAGGTTGAGTGTCGCCGCCGACTGCGAATAGCCCTGGAGCATTCGCTGCGGGTCGGGGATGCGCGCCTCGGGGGTGAAGGCGATGTCGTTGACATTGTCGCCGCGGTAGGACGGCAGCTCGACGCCGTTGATCGTCTCGGTATCGGCCGAGCGCGGCTTGGCGAACTGGCCGGCCATGCGGCCGAGCTTCACCGTCGGCAGCTTCGAGGCGAAGGTGAGGACCACCGCCATCTGGAGCAGCACGCGGAAGGTGTCGCGGATGTTGTTCGGGTGGAACTCGGCGAAGCTCTCCGCGCAATCGCCGCCCTGGAGCAGGAAGGCCTCGCCGCGCGACACCTTGGCCAGCTCGCTGGTCAGCTCGCGCGCCTCGCCGGCGAAGACGAGGGGCGGGAAGGAGGTCAGCTGGTTGGTCGCCGCGTCGAGCGCGCCCTGATCGGGGTAATTGGGCAGCTGGCGCGCCTCGGCGGCCTTCCAGCTCGAGGGGCTCCAGCTTGCATGCATGTCATTCTCCGCTTCGCGCACAGTCACATTCCAGTCGGCATGGCCGGCAATGCCATGCGCGGCGATCAGGTTCGCCACCTTGGCATTGGCGCGCTTGCCATCCTTCTCCCAGCCCTGGACGGTAGAGCCCGGAATATCGAACCAGGCGCCAAAGGCAGCGCGGGTGAGGGAGCGTTCCTCGCGGAAGCGGCGGATCTTGGTGCCTGCAAGTGTCGTCATAGTGCAGGCGCCTTACCCCCGCTGGGTAAAATCCTGCAAGCGAAAAATTTCCCCAGCAGGGTAATTCATGCGCACTTGCAGTCGCCACGGTCTCTGATAGCCTCGCATACGCCGGAATCGCAGGCCGGCAGCGACGCGGCCATGCGTCGCAAGGAACGTACATAGCGGCACGCACCGTCCGACGGCCCAAAGGGCGCGGACCGGGAAGCGCGCTGCGACAGGAGAGGCAGGAAGCTCAGCGGGAGAGTTTCGTGCCCAAAGTTCTTTTGCGCGTACCCAGTCTCGAAGGAAGTGCCCGGTGACCGCGGTTGCCTGGGTGGAAGCGCTCGCGGCGATGCTTGCCGCCGGGCTGGTAGCCGGGTTCGCCGGCGGGCTTTTCGGGATCGGGGGCGGATTTGTCGTCGTGCCGGCACTGTTCGCGGTGCTGCCGCTGCTGGGCGGCAGCCCGGACGAACTCGCGCATGTCGCGATCGGCACTTCGCTGGCCACGATCGTCGCGACCTCGATCCGCTCGGTCCACGCCCATGCCAAGCGCGGCGCGGTGGACTTCGACGTCCTGAAAAGCTGGGCGCCGTGGATCGTGCTCGGAGTCGGCGGCGGCGTGCTGCTGGCGGCACGGGTGCCGGGCGCGGGGCTGGCCGCGATCTTCGGCACCGGCGTGCTCATCATGGCGCTGCACTTCCTGTTCCCGCTGCTCGCCGAGCGTCAGCTGGCGACTGCCATGCCGGGCGGTGCCGCGCGGGCGGGGATCGCGGGCGGGCTTGGCGCCTTTTCCTCGCTGCTCGGCATCGGCGGCGGCACGATCGCGATCATCGTGATGACGCTGTGCGGCAAGTCGATCCACCGCGCGATCGCCACAGCCTCGGGCATCGGCGCGATCATCGCCATTCCCGGCGTGATCGGCTTCATCGCGATCGGGCTGGGCAAGCCTGGGCTGCCGTTCGGCTCGCTGGGTTTCGTCAACCTGCCGGCGGCGCTGGTCGTCACCTCGACCACGCTGATCTCGGCGCCCTGGGGCGTCGCCGCCGCGCATGCGCTCAGTCCGTCGCTGCTGCGCCGGATCTTCGGATTGTACCTCGTGCTGATCGGGATCGTGATGATCCGCAACGGACTCAAATGATGGAGGCGAAGATGGTCGAGCTTTCGAGAAGGACGCTGATCCGCGGCGGTGCCGCAACCGCGGCCTGCGCTGCATTCCCGCCGCGCCTTGCCCATGCTGCGGCGGGGGCCGAAGCGCCGCTGTTCGGGCCGGCGGCGGATATCGCGCTGCTCTCGCGCAACGAGAACCCCTATGGCCCCGCGCCGAGCGCGATCGCGGCGATCGCCGAATGGTCGGCCAAGGGATGCTATTACGCCGACACCGCCGCCAGGAAGCTGACCGCGATGATCGCCGAGCGCTTCGGGGTGACGCCGGATCATGTCGCGCTCGGCAGCGGCTCGACCGAAGTGCTGAGCGCGGCGGGGCTCGCGCTGAAGGGCAAGGGCGCGATCCTGTGCCCCGAGCTGTTCTGGGATACGACCGCGCTTTATGCCGAGGCCAAGGGCGCGAAGCTGAAGCGGGTGGCGCTCAAGCCCGATCTCGACATCGATCTCGATGCGATGGCGGCGGCGGTGGGACCCGATGTCGGGCTCGTCCATATCTGCAACCCGAACAACCCGACCGGGCGGCTGCTCGACGGCGATGCGATGCGGGCGTTCGTCCGCAAGGTCGGGCCGAGCGCGACGGTGCTGGTCGACGAAGCCTATATGGAGCTGACCGACAGGCCCGACTACAGCTCGGTCTCGGCGCTGGTGAAGGAGGGGCACAACCTGCTCGTCTGCCGCACCTTCTCCAAGATCTACGGCATGGCCGGGCTGCGCGTCGGCTTCGCGATCGGCCAGCCCGAGACGATCGCGACGATCCGGAAATACGAGATGAGCTTCGGCGGCAATACCGCAGGGCTGGCGGCGGCGATCGCCTCGTACAACGACACCGCCTTTACCGGCTTCTCGAAGAACCGGATCCTGGAAGGGCGCGGGCTGATCCTCGATGCGGTGAAGAAGGCGGGACTGACCGCCGCGCCGAGCCAGGCGAACTTCGTCTATGTAAAGGTGCCCGATGCCGATGCGGTGCAGAAGGCGATGGCGGCCAAGGGAATCCAGATCCGCGGCGCCTATGGCAAATGGTCGCAATGGTCGCGCGTCTCGACCGGAAGGATCGAGGACGTGAAGCGCTATGCCGCGGCGCTGCCGGAGGTGGTGGGAGCCTGATCGCGGGGAGGGCGGGGCATGCCCGGCTCAGTCGGGCAGTGTCTCGCCCAGCTTGTCGTACTGCAGGCTGATCCCATGGAAGCGGGAGCCATTATCCTCATAGCCGTCGAGATAGATGCCGTGCTCGGTATGGAGCAGACGCGTGCCGGCGCCGTCTGGTTGCAGCTCGATCGAGCACAGGCTCACCGAGATCGGCTTGCCGTTCAGCTTCATGCGATAGGCATAGACGATCCGGCTGTCGGGCACGATGTCGTGATAGGAGGCGTCGAAGCGAGTGACCGTGCCGCTCTTCCAGTGGCCCTCCAGATGCTCGGTGCCGCCGACCCGGAAGTCGAAATGGCGATCAACCATGTCCCAAAGTTCGTTCGGGCCAGAGAACCAGCGCGCCTTGCCTTCCTCGCTGGCGAAAGCGGCGAAGACCCGGGCCGGGGATTGCTTGAAGCGGCGCTCGATGACGAACTTGTCGTGGACGGCTTCGGCCATGCTCAATTCTCCTGATCCTCGGCGTCGAGGAATTTGGCGAGGCGATCGTAACGCGCTTCGGTCGCGCGGCGGCGCTCGATGATCCATTGCTCGACCGCCGCAAGGGCGAACGGCTCGAGGGTGCAGGTGCGGACGCGGCCCTGCTTCTCGGTGCGGACCAGCCCGGCGCCCTCGAGTACCCGGACATGCTGGAGGAAGCTCGGCATCGCCATGGTGAAGCCGGATGCGAGGTCGCTGACGCTGGCCGGGCCGTCACCCAGCCGCTCGACCACCGCCCGACGGGTGGGATCGGCAAGCGCGCCGAAGGCAGCGTCGATTTGGTTAGGCATACACCTAACTAATCTTCACCACCCCGGTTGGGCAAGCGGAAATCAATAGCCGGCGGCGAGATCGACTTCGTTGCGGAGCGGACGCCCCTCGACGAACGCATTGATGTTCTCGACGAACAGGGCCGCGGCGCGGAGGAACATGCGCGTCTGGCTGCGGCCCGACAGGTGCATCGAGTGGATGACGTTGGGCGTGGTCCACAGCGGATGCTCGGGCGGCAACGGCTCGGGCGTGACAGTGTCGAGAAAGGCGCCGGCGATGCGCCGCTTGGTGCAGGCCTCGATCAGCGCGTCCTGGTCGATCAGCTCGCCGCGACCGACATTGATGATCCAGGCGCTCGGCTTCATCGCCGCCAGTTCCTCGGCGCCGATCATCGCGCGGCTGGCATCGGTGGACGGAGCGGCCAGGAACACCCAGTCAGTCTCGGGCAGCAGCGCGCGCCAGGCATCCGGGCCCACCGTGCCTTCGGCACCTGAACGAGTGACGCCGGTCACTTCAACGCCGAAGGCCTGCAATCGCTCGCCGATCAGCCTGCCGATCGTGCCATAGCCGATCACCAGCGCCTTGCTTTCGAACAGCTCGAGCTTGCCCGGCGCGTCCGTAGGCCATTCCTGGCGATCGGCGGCGCGGATGACCTGGTCGAAGCGCTTGGCGGCGACCAGCGCGCCCATAACCGCATATTCGGCGACGGTATGCGCATTGACCCCGCTGCCATTGGTCACCCGTGTGCCGCGTTCGCACAGCAGCGCGGTGTCGAGCACATCGAGCCCGGCATAGAGGGTCGACAGCCATTGGAGCCGCGTCGCCGCGGCTACGTTCTCCGCCCAGATCTGCGGATTGTTGTGATCGAGCCAGGCGATATCGGCATCGGCTACCGCGGCGCGCGCTTCCTCGGGCGTAGCGAACCAGGCGATATCGAGGCCCGCCGGCAGTTGCGGCTCGACGAGTGGCCGGGCGAGCGCGGGGAGGACGGCCTTCATCGGCCGAGCCCTGTGCCCGCCGGCTCCAGCTGCTCTTTCCGCATCGCCCTGCTCCTAACCACTCAGGCCCGTATTTGGCGAAAGCAGGCGGGGGGATGCAAGGGCAACTGCGAGAAATCCGGCCGCCCGATACGGCCTATTGCCGGATCACATAGCTGTTGAAGATGCCGTCCAGTTCGCGCTTCTGCCGCTCATTGGTGGTGCGGGTCAGCTGGACGCAGGCGCTGAGCGCAATATTGTCGCACTTGTTCCTGACACTCTCCTGCTCCTCGGCATGCCTCGCATAGGCCGCGTCATAGGCCTGCTTATAGCCGGGCTTCATGTCGAGAAACGGCTGGTACCAGTGGATCCAGCGGTCGATCTTGTTGCGCGCCTGCTTGGCGGCGAATTCAGCTTGCGCGAGCCTGCGCGCGGCCTGGAGATAGCGCTCTTCCGCCACTTTGTAGTTCTTGTAGAAGCGCAGCGGAACCAATGGTCCCAGCAAAGGGTCATCGCCAGGCTTATTGCTTTCCGCCGCCTCCTTGGCTGCCTTCGCCGCCCGGAAGCGCTCCGAGGCACGATCGGCAGCCTTGCGCAGCTCGTCGATCCGCCGGAAGGCATCCTCCAGCCTGGCGTGGAGCGCATCGACATTGTCATTGACGATGATGTCGTTCTCCATCCGCTCGATGATCACGCCAATCTCGGCTATCGGCTTATCCACGCTTCCGAGCTCGGGTTGCGGCTGCACAGTCTTGGCGACAGCGTGGATCGCCAAGCGATAGGCAGCGAATGCCTCGCCATAGGCGGCGACCGCGCTGACGTCTTCGTTCTGGTCCTGGGTTGCCCGCTCGAGGCGTTCGCGGCGCCGCTCCTCGACATCTTCCCGGGCAATTTGCCCGGCGGAGGGCGCAGGCGTCGCAGCTGCGCGGTCGCTGCCCTGGCCGGACCTTCGTGCACCCAGTCCGGCACCACCTGCACCGTCCGCGCTGCCCGTAACGCGATAGCGCCGCACGACCTCGTTCATGCGGAGGACGATCGCCATGCAGGCGGCGGGACTGGTCGCCGCTTGTGCCGCATCGTAATCGAGCTGCAGCTGGTCGTTGACCTCAGAAGGCGTGGAGGAGGGCAGCGCCGAAATATCGTCCGCCGCCTGCTGCAGCGCCGCCGCGCAGTCCTGCATCGGGAGCGGCGCGGCTCGCGCCGCATCGGGAGCACTGCCCTGTGCGACGACGAGGAGAGCCAGAAACGCGGACAGGCGGGAGAGACGGGTGTGGTTCGATCGAGGCATGGACGGCCCTGCGGTGAAAGTTCACCCCGCCCTTGTGATCTGCCGCCACCAGAAGGAACGTCGCTGCGACAAAATCGGCGCTGCCTGCGCCCGCCACCGCTTCAGGGCAGACCCAAGGGTCAATTGCGGCGGAACTGCCAGTTCACTCCACCGGAACCGCGAACCGAGAGCACGCCGGCGGCCAGCGAATAGCGATAGGTC
This sequence comes from Sphingomonas sp. OTU376, assembly GCF_038440415.1. Classification (NCBI taxonomy): domain Bacteria; kingdom Pseudomonadati; phylum Pseudomonadota; class Alphaproteobacteria; order Sphingomonadales; family Sphingomonadaceae; genus Sphingomonas; species Sphingomonas sp. OTU376. The sequence continues at coordinate 19,947 of NZ_JASATQ010000027.1, forward strand.
TCGGTGATGGCCGCAACGGCGCCAGTGCCGCTCTTGCCGCAGCTGCTCCGCCAGGTCTCGGTGCCGCCGCTCGTCGCGAAACTGATCTTGCCGCCCGCGATCGATACGCGCCCCTGCTTCACCTGGTCGATCGTCCGGGCGCAACGCGCGCCCTCCGGCTGCACCTTGGTGATGCGCCAGCTATAGCCGCCGTCAGGGCGGATCGACAGGTTCATGCGGCGGTCGACACGCATTGGCGTCGCTTCGGTGACGATCGTGGTATTGGTATACGAGCCGGTGCCGACCGTCCCGCCCAGGCTGGTGCCGTAGTTGGGCGTCATGCTCGGCTGCAGCTTGAACTTCGGCGCGATCACCAGTTCCTGCCCGATCGAGGCCTGGGACCAGCTGCCGGCGAGCTCTGGTTCGTCGCCATTGGCCCAGACCGTCGCGGCGGCGAACAGTGCAGGGACGACGAGCAGCGTGACAAGGACAGGGTAGGGCTTCATCGGGGCGACTCCGGACAGGGACGACGCCTGTCCGGTGCAGCCATGGCGACGGAAACCCAGCCGGCATCGACCAAGCCGGTCGCCGGCGCTGCGAAGCCTGCCCGCTGCGATTAAATCGCCGGCTTCCAGTCCCAGCCGAGCGGATCGCCGTCCATCACCTCGATACCGGCGGCCGCAAGCGCATCGCGGATCGTGTCCGAGCGCTGGAAATCCTTCACCAGCCGGGCTTCCTTGCGCTCGACCAGACGATCCTCGATCTCCTCGGCGGTGATCGTCGCACCGGCGGGGCGGACGCGGAGTTCCTCGCGGGTCAGCTCGAGCAGGCGCAGGCCGAGCACCGCATCGAACGCAGCAAGGCCGGCGAGGCGATCGGCGGGCGACAGCTTCTTCTCGGCGAGCATCTCGTCGAGCGCGGGCAGTGCCTTGGGCGTGTTGAGATCGTCCGACACTGCCTCGTCGAGCCGCTCCAGCCAGTTGACCGGAGCAGTGCCGTCTCCCTCGGCTCGCGCCTTGAGCGCGCTCACCGTCATCACCAGTCGCTTGAGGCGGGTGAGGGCGGCGGCGAGGTTCTCGGCCGAGAATTCCAGCTCGCTGCGGTACTGCGCCGAAAGGCACATCAGGCGATAGGCGAGCGGATGCACGCCCGCGTCGATCAGCGACTGCAGCGTGGTGAAGCCGCCCTTGGACTTGGACATCTTGCCCTGGCGGTCGACCAGGAAGTTGTTGTGCATCCAGAAATGCGAGCCGGTATCCGAGCAACCGCAGAACGCCTGGTTCTGCGCGATCTCGTTGGGGTGGTGGATCTCACGGTGATCGATGCCGCCGGTATGGATGTCGAACGGAGCGCCCAGATATTTGATGCTCATCACCGAGCATTCGAGGTGCCAGCCCGGCGCGCCTTTGCCCCAGGGGCTGTCCCATTCCATCTGGCGCTGCTCGCCCTGCGGCGACTTGCGCCAGATCGCGAAGTCCTGGGGATGACGCTTGCCGGCCACCGGATCGATCCGCCCTTCGGCTGCGTCATCCTGGTTGCCGGCAAGGCGGCCATAGTCGGGCACGCTGGTCGTGTCGAAATACAGGCCCGACTCGAGCTCGTAGCAATGCTCGGGCGCGATCTTCTCGGCGAAGTCGATCATCTCGGCGATGTGATCGGTCGCCACCGACCAGCGGCTCGGCTGGCGGATGTTGAGATCCGAAATGTTCTGCTTGAACGCTGCGGTGTAATGCGCGGCGATGTCCCAGATGCTCTTCGCCTGGGCCTTGGCCGCCGCTTCCATCTTGTCGTCGCCGGCATCGGCGTCGCTGGTCAGGTGGCCGACATCTGTGATGTTGATGACATGGGTGAGGGGATAGCCCTTCCAGGTCAGCACCCGGCTCAGCGTGTCGGTGAAGACATAGGCGCGCAGATTGCCGAGATGGGCGTAATTATAGACCGTCGGCCCGCACGAATAGACGCGTACGCCTTGCGCGGGGTCGAGCGGCTGGAAGGATTCCAAACTGCGGGTGAGCGAATTGTAAAGCGTGAGCTGGGCGCCGGTCATTCCGGAGGCATTAGCGGCTCGCGCCCCGGCTGCAAGCCTCAGGCGGGTTCGGCCACGGTCTCCACCGTCTCCACCGCCTGTTCCAGCGCGGCGCGGACCATCGCGTTCCAGATCAACGCCGGATCATCCCCCGCCTCGCGCCCGGCCGCGACCATCTCGCGAGTCGGCTCGCGCAGGGTACGCAGGATCGCCATCGCCCGCTCGACCTCGACCGGCCAGATCCGCTCGACCATGAGCCCGACCGGTTCCACCGGTTCCTCGAACGCCTCGCCATTGGGGCTCAGCATCTCGGCGGCGATCACGCGCGCGATCCGCTCGACGGGCGAGGTAACGGAAACATCGGTCATAAGCGTTCCTGTTCGCGGAGTTCAGACCCGCGGAAACGCATGAGCAGGCGGGAGGTTCAGGCGGCCAACGCCGCCTCGCCCTGGCGACGGATAAGACCATTGCCGGAACTGCCCCCCGCCATCAGCGGCAATGCCGTCGCGCAGAACGCGCATTCAGCGGTCAGCCGGCCGATGACCCAATGGGATCCCCCGCAGCCCGGACAATAATTCTGCTGCTGCGGACGATACGCGACACGATAGCCGGTAAGAGCGTGTCGGATGCCGAAATCGTACATGCCTCGTCTCCCGATAATCGGGAGGTCAACGGCACGGAATCGTGATTTGTTCCGCGTGCGGGTCGGTACGTCGCCGACGGGCCGTGCGAATCCGTAGATGAGTTGCAGGAAAGCCACACCGGCACAGCCAAAAGGTGACGCGTCATGGTGGGGAAATAGAGTGGAGGCCCGAGCCGGAATCGAACCGGCGTGCAAGGATTTGCAGTCCTCTGCGTCACCACTCCGCCATCGGGCCTCGGAGCGAGGGGCGGCAATGCGCAGGTGCTTGCGGTCCTGTCAACATTGCAGTGCAAAAATAGCTGCGCGCATTGCTTGGCGAAGCCATATGAAGGGGATACAAGCCGCCTACAGAAACAGTGTATTGCACAACTAATACGGTTGTGCCAGATATCCGGAGTGATGATGGCTCTTTCGGTCGATACCGCGCCTGCCGAGGCGAACCGCTTCGAAGTGATGCGCCACGCGATGGTCGCCAGCCAGCTGCGCACCAACGCGGTCAATGATGTTCGCGTGGTCGAGGTGATGGCACGCGTTCCGCGCGAGGACTTCCTGCCGGAAGAGAATCGCGCGATCGCCTATCGCGACACGCTGCTGCCGCTGCCCGGCGGCCGCAGCCAGAACCTGCCGCTGGCGACGGGCCGGCTGCTGACAGTCGCGAATGTCCGCCCGACCGACAAGGTGCTGCTGATCGGCGGCGCCGGTGGCTATGCCGCCGCGCTGCTCGCCGACCTCGCCACGTCGGTGGTCGCGGTCGAGGAGGAGCCGGCCCTGGCCGCGCTCGCCCGCACCGCGCTGGCCGGCTATGCCAATGTCGAGCCGATCGAGGGTCCGCTGGCCGCCGGCCACGCCTCGGAAGGCCCATATGATCTTCTGGTGGTCGATGGCGCGGTCGAGGAGCTTCCCGCCGCGCTGCTCGACCAGCTCAAGCCCGATGGCCGCGTGGTCACCGGTATCGTGGATCGGGGCGTCACCCGTCTCGCCACCGGTCAGCGGACCGAGGGGGGCTTCGGCCTCACCGACTTCGCCGACATCGAATGTGCAGTGCTTCCTGGTTTCGAACGCCTACGAACCTTTAAATTCTGATCTGAAGAAGAGGCTCATGCGAATTTCCTCTCTGTTCCTGGGCGTCAGCCTTGTTGCGATTGCCGTGCCTGCTGCCGCGCAGACCACGACGACGCGTTCGGGCACCAGCACGCCCGTACGCGTCGAAGTCGGCACTGCGGCGCCGGCCGAGGCCGCGCAACCGACGACGACGCTGCGCGATGCACTGGTTCAGGCGTACAACACCAATCCGGGCCTCCAGTCGGACCGCGCCACCCAGCGCGCGAACGACGAGAATGTCCCGATCGCACGAGCCGCGGGCCGTCCGGGCCTGAACGGCACCGCGTCGGTCACCGACAGCATCTATGACAGCGACGCGCTTTCAGGTCCGTTCGCCGGGCCGACCCGCCAGGGCCGCGCCGGCCTCAGCGTCTCGGTGCCGGTCTATTCGGGCGGCGCCGTGCGCAACTCGGTGCGCGCAGCCGAAACCCGCGTCGATGCCGGCCAGGCCAGCCTGCGCGGTTCGGAAGCCCAGCTCTTCACCGATGCGGTGACGTCCTATGTCGATGTGCTGCGCTTCGAGGCGATCGTTCGCCTCAACCAGCAGAACGTCCATGTGCTGGAGGTCAACCTCCAGGCGACTCGCGACCGGTTCGAAGTCGGCGACCTGACCCGCACCGACGTCGCCCAGTCGGAAGCCCGCCTCGCGCTTGCCCAGAGCCAGCTGCGCACCGCCGAAGCCGGGCTGATCGGTTCGCGCGAAAACTATATCCGCATCATCGGCGCGCCTCCGGGCGTGCTCGCCCAGCCGCCGGCGCTGCCGAACCTGCCGGGCGACGTGCAGGATGCCGAACAGGCCGCGATCGCGAGCAATCCGGACCTCGAGGCGGCGCAGAAGCAGCGCGATGCCACCGCGTTCGACGTGCGTGCCGCCAGGGCGACGCGCTCGCCCCAGGTCGCGCTGACCGCGAGCAGCAACTATTATAATTATCTCGGCTCGCTGAGCGACCAGCTGCACGCCGCGAACGGCATCAACGCCAACGGCATCGCGAACAGCGTCGGCGCCCAGGTGACGCTGCCGATCTTCCAGGGCGGCCGCCCGGCCGCGCAGGTCCGTCAGGCCCAGGCGCGCCGTGCCGCGGCGATGGAAACCGTCACGCTCACCGAGCGCGGCGTGATCGCCCAGGTCCGCTCGGCCTATGCGAACTACCAGTCCTCGCTGCGGGTGATCGAATCGACCCGCGTCGCGGTCGATGCCAACAAGCTCAGCCTCGAGGGCGTCCGCGCCGAGAACAGCGTCGGCACCCGCACGATCCTCGACATCCTGAACGCGGAGCAGGAACTGCTCAACAGCCAGGTCAATTATGTCACGGCGGAGCGCGACGCCTATGTGGCCGGCTTCCAGCTGCTGGCGGCGATGGGCCGGGCCGAGGCACGCGACCTTAACCTTGACGGCGGGCCGCTCTACGACCCCGAGATCAACTACAAGCGCGTGAAGAATCGCTGGTCGGACCGCAACGACGATCCCGAGCCGCAGACGGTGGGCACCCGCACCAACCAGACGCCGGTGCAGACACCGGATGTCAGCGGCACGTCGCTCGACCCGGTGCTCCAGCGCACCGACACCACGCGGCCTGTTGACATTAACCGTAAAAAGCCGTGATTACCCCACCCCGGGGCTTGCAGGAGTAGCCGGTTGATGGGGGACATCAGTAGCGAACCGTCGATGGAGGAGATCCTTTCCTCCATCAAGCGCATCATCGCCGAGGAAGGCGATGCTGCCATCGCGACGCGTACGCGTCGTGCCGGTCGCGCGACGACGACGGTGGCGGACAAGTCCGCCACGGTTGACGAGATACTTGAGCTGAGCCAACCGGTCGAAGACGACAGTCTGGAGACGCCGACGCCGATGTCGATGGGTTCACCCACGCAGCCCGAAGCTCCCGCCAAGAAGGTTGTCGCGCCCGCCGCCGCGGCACCGGTCGAGCAGCCCGCCGAACCGATCGTGTCGGAGAGCGCCGCACAGGCGACTCGCGGCCCGCTCGAAGCGCTGTCGCGCATGGTGGTGAAGCCGGAAGTGACCGGCTCGGACACGCTGGAGGGCATGGTCCGCTCGATGCTCAAGCCGATGCTGAGCGATTGGCTCGATGCCAACCTGCCGCGTCTGGTGGAAGACATGGTCGCGAAGGAAATCTCGCGAATCACCGGGCGGTAACCGGCTGTTTTCCAATCCCACGACTAATCCGTCATCCCGGCGAAAGCCGGGATCTTAGGCGATTGTGGAAAAGAGCCGCACGAGATCCCGGCTTTCGCCGGGATGACGAAAATGGCTGGTTTGATGGTGCTGGCCGATTGTAACGCCCGCAACCTTCCGGCTATCCTCGTGGCCATGAAGCACATCCTGCTCGCGAGCGTTACGCTCGCCGCCACCACCGCGCCCGCGCTGGCGCGTGACCTCACCATCCAGGACGTCGCCACCATGTCGCGCGTCGGCGCGCCGGCGGTGTCGCCCGACGGCCACTGGCTCGTCTGGCAGCAGCGCGAGACCGATCTCGCCGCCAACAAGGGGCGCTACGACCTGTGGCGCCTCGACCTGACGGTGAAGGGCGCCAAGCCCGAGAAGCTCGTGGCGGAAGCGGATGTCAACGAGACCAGCCCGCAATTCTCGGCCGACGGCAAGACCGTGTGGTTCCAGTCGGACAAGGGCGGCGACGATGCCGTGTGGGGCGTCGCCATCACCGGCGGCACCGCGACCCAGCTCACCCATATCCCGGGCGGGTTCAGCGGGTTCAAGGTTTCGCCCGACGGCTCGAAGCTGCTCGTCTGGGCCGATCGCAAACCCGGCGCGCCCAGCCTCGAGCCGGCGATGGTCAAGAAGGACCCCAATGCCGGCTCGGGCCGCACCTATGACCAGCTGTTCGTGCGCCACTGGGATACATGGTCGAACGGCGAGCGCTCGCAGCTGTTCGTGCTGCCCTTCGGCCCGAACGGCGCCACCGGCAACGGCACCCCGATCGTCGGCAGCCTGATCGGCGACACGCCTTCCAAGCCGTTCGGCGGCGGCGAGGAACTATCGTGGAGCGCGGACGGCAAGACCGTCTACTTCGCGCTGCGCGAGGCGGGGCGGATCGAGTCCAAATCGACCAATCTCGACATCTTCGCGGCGCCCGCCGACGGCAGCTCGGCGCCGGTCAACCTGACCAAGGCGAATGAGGGGATGGACAACCTCCCGACCGTTTCGCCGGACGGCAAGTGGCTCGCCTATTTCTCGATGGCGCGGGCAACCTATGAGGCCGATCGCCAGGTGCTCCAGCTGCGCAACCTCGCCACCGGCGAAGTGAAGGCGCTGACCCAGGCCTGGGATCGTTCGGTCGGCTCGATCGCCTGGGCGCCGGATTCGAAGACGATCTACGTCACCGCCGAGGATACGCAGGAGAACCCGATCTGGTCGGTCGATCCGAAGACCGGCAAGGTCACCCGGCTCACCCAGCTCGGCAATGTCTCGGCGATCGTGCCGACCAAGGGCGGCGTGGTCTATTCGATGAACAGCCTGACCGCGCCCGACGATTTCTACGCGCTCAAGGGCAAGGCCAGCACGCGGCTGACTTCGGTCAACGCCGAGAAGCTTGCCGGCATCGACCTGCCCAAGGTCGAGCGGTTCAGCTTCACCGGTGCGAACAACGACACTGTCTGGGGCTATTCGGTGAAGCCCGCCAGCCTGGCCGAGGGCAAGAAGGCACCGATCGCCTTCATCGTCCATGGCGGTCCGCAGGGTTCGAGCAACAACAGCTGGTCCTATCGCTGGAACCCGGCCGTGTTCGCCGGCGCCGGCTATGCGGTGGTCGCGGTCGATTTCCACGGCTCGACCGGCTACGGCCAGGCCTTCACCGACGCGATCCGCAACAATTGGGGCGGCTGGCCGCTCGAGGACCTGCAAAAGGGCCTCAAGGCCGCGACGGACAAGTTCGCGTATCTCGATGCCGACAATGCCTGCGCGCTCGGCGCCTCCTATGGCGGCTACATGATGAACTGGATCGAGGGACAGTGGCCCGACCGGTTCAAGTGCATCGTCCAGCATGACGGCGTGTTCGACGCCCGCGCCATGGCCTATGAGACCGAGGAACTGTGGTTCGACGAGTGGGAACATGGCGGCAAGGCCTATTTCGAGGACCCCGCCGCGTTCGAGAAGTGGAACCCGGTCAATCATGTCGACAAGTGGAAGACCCCGCAGCTGGTGATCACCAGCGAGAAGGACTTCCGCATTCCCTATACCCAGGGCCTGGCCGCGTTCACGGCGCTCCAGCGCCGCGAGATACCGTCCAAGCTGCTGGTGTTCCCGGACGAGAACCACTGGGTGCTCAAGCCGAAGAACTCGATGCAATGGTATGGCAATGTGCTCGGCTGGCTGGACCAGTATACCGGCAAGACCGCGCAGTAATTCGCTCGGAAATGGCTTGAAGTCCGTTAGCTAGCAGGCTGCGTATCGGGTAGTTGATCCCCCTTGTCTTTGGGGGAGACACCTGATGCGCAGCCTGCTCGCCATTCTGTTCCTGCTTTCCACCAATCTGGTCGTCGGGCCGGCGCTGGCGCAGGACGGTGTCCTTGTCGCCAACGAGCAGGACGGCGTATTCGTCGCCAATGAAACAGCCGCGCCGGTGGATGCGGCCGCGCCGCAAGCCGCCATTCCACCCCAGGCGAACCAGCCCGACGCCGATGCAGGTGATCCGGAAGCGCCGCAGGTGATCACCGAATCGGGCAAGGCGCTGATCGTGCTGTTCGTGCTCGCGGCGATCCTCGAATCCGCCCTGGCATGGTTCTTCAACCTCGGCTTCGTCGCGGCCTTCTTCAACGGGCGGAACATCAAGCCGATCCTTTCCTGCCTGTTCGCGCTGGCGGTGACCTTCGGCTTCCAGTCGGTGCTGCTGATCGAGCTGTTCGCGAACTATGGCTATGACACCGGCGGTGCCGATGCGCATTTCCTCTGCCGGCTCATCGAATCGCTGGTGCTCGCGGGCGGCAGCGCGGGGGTGAACCGCCTGCTGCGCAACCTGGGCATCCGCCCCGTCGATCCGGTTGCCGAGCGCAACCCGGTGCCGCAGCCGCTGGATGCCTGGATCGCGGTGGAGCATCGCCGCATCGACGCCAGCGGTCCGGTGGACGTCGAGATCGGCACGGCGGGGGAGGGCGGCGCCACCAACTGGATGATCGCCGGCCAGATCACCGGCGCCAGACCGCTCACCGGCTTCGCGAAATGGCTGCTGCGCGACCGCAGCCGCTTCCCGGCGAGCGGCGGCTATGTCGTGACGCCGGGCGTTCCGATCAGCGTGCGCCTGTCCTGGACCAAAGCCGACGGCACGATCGTCCATTCGCCGGTCTGGGGACCGAACGCGCTGGCCGACCGCGCCATCGTCGACATCGACCTCGCGCTCTAGCGCGGGGAAGCTAGCCCAGGATCGTGTTCGCGCCGATGCCGAGCGCCAGCGACGGCCACAGCATCATGAGGATGCCGGCCAGGCTGGCCAGGAACACGATCGTCCGCAGCACCGGCACGCCGGCGGCGTAGAGCGGCAGGTAGACGATCCGCCCGCCCAGCCAGAGCAGGGCGCCGAGCTGGGTCCAGAAGGTCTGGGTTCCGGTGATGCTCAGCGCGACGACCGCGATGATCGCCAGCGGGAAGGTCTCGAAGAAATTGGCCTGGGCGCGGCTCATCCGCCCGACGATCGGGGCGGGGGGCGGCAATTCCTCGTCACGGGCGCCCATGTTCCATTTGGTGCCATATTGCCGGGTCTTCACCTGCGCGGCACCGAAGATGTGCACGAGCGCCAACAGGCAGCTCCACACCAGCACGGTCATTTCCAGACGCATCATCGCCTCCCTCCTCGGCTCGGTCGTTACGCATTTGTATCAACAACCTGCATCATCCGCGAGTTTTGTATCGACCCGGGGCCCGGCTCGCCGCTAAAGCCGCTCGATCATGAGCGAACTCCCCAAGACCTTCGACCCCGCCGAACTCGAATCCCGCTGGTACCAGCACTGGGAAGCCAATGGCCTGTTCCGCCCCGAGCGGGATGGCGCCGATCCCTGGACGCTGGTCAACCCGCCGCCCAACGTGACCGGTAGCCTGCATATCGGCCATGCGCTCGACAATACGCTGCAGGACATCCTGGTCCGCCATGCCCGGCTGAAGGGCAAGGACGCGCGCTGGGTGGTCGGCACCGACCATGCCGGCATCGCGACCCAGATGGTCGTCGAGCGCCAGATGAACCTCAAGCAGCAGAAGCGCACCGACTTCACGCGCGAAGAATTCGTCGCCAAGGTCTGGGAGTGGAAGGAAGAGAGCGGCGGCGAGATCACGCAGCAGCTCCGCCGCCTCGGCTGCTCGATGGACTGGGCGAACGAGCGCTTCACCATGGACGAGGGCTTCTCCAAGGCCGTCCTCAAGGTGTTCGTCGAGCTGCACAAGCAGAAGCTGCTCTACCGCGACAAGCGCCTGGTGAACTGGGACCCGGGCCTCGGCACCGCGATCAGCGACCTCGAGGTCGAGACGAAGGACATCAAGGGCAGCTTCTGGCACCTGAAATACCCGCTCGCCGACGGCTCGGGCTTCATCGAGGTCGCGACCACGCGCCCCGAGACGATGCTGGCCGACATGGCGGTGGCCGTGCACCCGACCGACGAGCGCTACGCCGCGCTGGTCGGCAAGCAGGTCCGCCTGCCGATCACCGGTCGCCTGATCCCGATCGTCACCGACGAGCATGCCGATCCGGAGCTCGGCTCGGGCGCGGTCAAGATCACGCCGGGGCATGACTTCAACGACTTCGAGGTCGGCCGCCGCGCCGGGATCGAGGCGCGCGACATGCTCAACATGCTCGATACCAAGGCCCGCATCACCCAGACGTCCGACGGGCTGATCCCCGACGACCTGCTCGGCATCGACCGGTTCGAGGCGCGCAAGCTGGTGGTCGCGCGGCTGAAGGAAGAAGGCTTCCTGATCCCGCATGTCGACAAGGACGGCGAGGAGCATGACGCCGAACCGCGCACGATCGCGACGCCGTTCGGCGACCGCTCGGGCGACGTGATCGAGCCCTGGCTGACCGACCAATGGTATGTCGATGCCGCGACGCTGGCCAAGCCGGCGATCGAGGCCGTCCGTTCGGGTGCGACCAAGGTCGTGCCTAAGAGCTGGGAAAAGACCTATTTCAACTGGATGGAGAACATCCAGCCTTGGTGCGTCTCGCGCCAGCTCTGGTGGGGCCACCAGATCCCGGCCTGGTTCGACGCAGACGGCACCGCCTATGTCGCGGAGACCGAAGCGGAAGCCCAGGCACAGGCGGGCGAGGGCGTTGCGCTCACCCGCGATCCCGACGTGCTCGACACCTGGTTCTCCTCGGCGCTCTGGCCCTTCGCGACGATGGGCTGGCCGGAGAACCCTGATCCCACGCTCGGCGGGCGCTATCCCAATGACGTACTGATCTCGGGCTTCGACATCCTGTTCTTCTGGGATGCCCGCATGATGATGCAGGGCTTGCAGTTCATGAAGGCAGTGCCCTTCAGGACGCTGTACCTGCACGGCCTGGTCCGCGCGGCGGACGGGCAGAAGATGTCCAAGTCGAAGGGCAACGTCGTCAATCCGCTCGGGCTGATCGACAATTACGGCGCCGATGCGCTGCGCTTCTTCATGGCGGCGATGGAAAGCCAGGGCCGCGACATCAAGATGGATGAGAAGCGGATCGAGGGCTATCGCAACTTCGCGACCAAGCTGTGGAACGCCGCGCGCTTCGCCCAGTCGAACGGCATCTCGGCCTCGACCACGATCGAGGCGCCCGAGGCGAACCTCGCGGTCAACCGCTGGATCATCGCCGAGACCGTCGCCACCGTGCAGGCGCTCGACCTGGCGCTGGCCGACCTGCGCTTCGACGAAGCGGCGAACACGATCTACCAGTTCGTCTGGAGCCGCTTCTGCGACTGGTATCTCGAGCTCATCAAGCCGGTGCTGCAGGGTGAGGGTTCGGAAGGCGTCGAGGAGACCCGCGCGGTCGCCGGCTGGGTGCTCGACCAGATCCTGGTCATGCTCCACCCATTCATGCCCTTCATCACCGAAGAGCTATGGTCGAAGATGGGCCCGCGCGACTATGAACTGATCGTCGCCAAGTGGCCGATGGCCGATGCCCGTGCGCTCGATCCCTCGGCCGCGCAGGAGATTGACTGGCTGATCCGGCTCGTCAGTGAGATCCGCGCCGCCCGTACCGAACTGAACGTGCCGCCAGGTGCTCGCCTGCCGGTCTTCGTGCGCGATGCCTCGGGTGAAACCACCGCCCGGCTTGGTCGCCAGGAAGCAGCGCTGGCGCGTCTGGCGCGCGTCGATCAGGCTTCGGGCGAGGTGCCTGCCGGCGGTTCGCTGCAGATCGTCGTCGACGAAGCGACCTTCGTGGTGCCGCTCGGCGACGTGGTCGATATCGAAGCCGAGAAGACCCGCCTCGCCAAGGCGATCGCCGCGGCGGAGAAGGAGCGGGACGGGCTTGCCGGTCGCCTCAACAACCCGAGCTTCGTCGAGAAGGCCAAGCCCGAGGCAGTCGAGAAGGCCCGCGCCGATCATGCCGAAAAGGCAGCCGAGGCCGAGCGGCTGAGCGCGGCGCTGGCTCGTCTCGGTTAAGCTCTATTCCGTCATCCCCGCGGAGGCGGGGGTCCATTAGCAGTGATATTGCGGCCCATCCGCGATGCCAGCCAGAATGGATCCCCCCCTTCGCGGGGATGACGATGCCTATTTGGCGTCAGACCTAACCATTCCAGCAAAGCTCCCGATACGGGACGCCGTTAACCAAGCTTCGCAATTTCCCTGCTGCGGTGCAGCGTCTTTAACCAACTTCGAGTCGTAATCCCTCGGAGTTCTCCATGAGCCGCTTCCTGATGTCCGCCGGCGTTGCTGCCGTGGCGCTGTTCGCCGCTGCACCCGCTTCCGCCCAGTCCGTCGCCGGGCTCGATGCGCTGCGGACCTGGAACCTGGTGGTGCTCGGCGACCTGACCTCCTCGTCGGAAGTCGAGGGGCGTACCTTTGTCGGCGGCAACCTCAACGGCAATTCTTCCAATTATCAGATCGCGAATCCAACCCCGAGCCCGCTCGGCATTCCCGGCCTCACCGTGGTCGGCGACGTCAACGGATCGACCAAGAACCTCAACAACGGTTCGGGCGCGGTGATCGGCGGCAACGTCAACAGCGGCTTCAACCTGAACGGCGCGGCGCAGACGGTGAAGGTCGGCGGCACGATCGCCAACACCAACGTCAACCAGAACACGGTGCAGTCGGGACTTGCGGCGAGCGATCCCAGCTTCTCGGTAAACCTCAAGCAGCAGGGCAGCCTGCTCAGCTCGAGCCTGACCGACCTGTCCAAGACGCTCGGCGGCCTCGACGCGAACAGCAACCTGGTGATTGCCGGCAATCGCGGCACCTTCAACGCCACGCCGAATGCAGATGGGGTTGCGGTGTTCAACATCAGCGCGGCCGATCTCGACAAGATCGGCGAGATCCAGTTCAACCTGAACGGCGCGGACACCGCGATCGTCAATGTCAGCGGCGGAAACGTCAACCTGAACGACAATTTCCTCGGCGGCACCCAGGGGCTGGGCGAGCATGTCATCTGGAACTTCCCCGACGCCACCACGTTGAACGCCAGCACCGCCTGGGGCGGCTCGGTCCTCGCGCCCACGGCAGCGGCGACCACGGGCAACTACATCCAGGGTTCGGCGGTGTTCGGCAGCCTGACCCAGAATGGCGAGTTCCATCTCGGCACCTATACCGGCACCTACAACCCGCCCAGCACCGGCACCCCCGGCGGTGGCGGCCCTAGCCCGATCCCGGGCGAGGCGGTCGGCCTGTTCGCACTGGGTGCGATCGGCCTGTGGGCCACGCGTCGCCGACGCACTCGGGTAGCTTGACCTGAACGCCGGCCAATGCTGGTGAAGGGCAGGCGGGCAGTTTCTCTTCCCGCCCAACCGAAGCGAGCATCATGGCCGGCCCTCCTCCCAGACACGACCTGACCCAGGGCCCGATCGGCCGCACCCTGCTGCTGTTCGCGCTGCCGACGCTCGGCTCGAACATCCTCCAGTCGCTCAACGGCTCGATCAACACGATCTGGGTCGGCCGCTTCCTCGGCGAGCAGGCACTGGCCGCGACGGCCAATGCCAATATCATCATGTTCCTGATGTTCTCGGCGGTGTTCGGCTTCGGCATGGCCGCGACGATCCTGATCGGCCAGTCGATGGGCCGCCGAGATGTCGAGGCTGCGCGCCGTGCCTTCGGCTCCGCGATCGGGCTGGTGATGGGCGGCGCCTGCCTGATCGCCATCATCGGCTGGGTCTTCGCTCCTCAGATCCTCCGCCTGCTCGCCACGCCGGGCGAGGCGCAGCAGATGGCGCTGGCCTATCTGCGGGTGATCTTCCTAGGCCTGCCATTCTCGATGCTCGGCGTGCTGATCCAGATGAGCCTGCGCGGCACCGGCGACTCGATCACGCCGCTGTGGTTCATGGTGCTGAGCGTGATCATCGATGCAGGGCTCAACCCGCTGCTGATCGACGGGATCGGGCCGTTCCCGCGCATGGGCATCGCCGGCTCGGCCACCGCCACGCTGATCGCCGGGATCGTCTCGAGCCTTGGCCTGCTCGCCTATGTCTATTGGCGCGACCTGCCGGTGCGGCTGCGCGGACCCGAGTTGCGCTACCTGATCCCCGAAGGCGCGCTGGTCCGCACGATCGTCGCCAAGGGCCTGCCGATGGGGGCGCAGATGCTGGTGATGTCCACCGCCGGCCTCACCATGGTCGGGCTGGTCAACCGGCTCGGCGTCGATACCGCCGCGGCATATGGCGTCTCGCAACAGCTCTGGACCTATATCCAGATGCCCGCGATGGCGATCGGCGTCGCGGTATCGGGCATGGCCGCCCAGAATATCGGCGCGGGCAAATGGGATCGGGTCGGCGCGATCACCCGTTCGGGGCTGATCTTCAACACGATCGTCACGCTGATCGTGATCGTCGCGATCATCCTGTTCGATCGCCCGGTAATGGCGCTGTTCGTCGGTTCCGAGAGTCCGGCCATCCCGATCGCCCGCCATATCCAGCTTCTCGCCAGCTGGACCTTCCTGATGTTCGGCGCGACGATGGTGCTGTTCTCCACCGTGCGTGCCAATGGCGCCACCGTGCCGCCGCTGGTCATCCTGGCGTTCACCCTGTTCCCGATCCGCTTCGGCTTCGCGTTCTTCGGCCAGCGCTGGTTCGGCACCGATGCGCTATGGCTTTCCTTCCCGATCGGATCGGCCTTCTCGCTGCTGTTCGCCTCGCTCTATTACCGGTACGGCGGCTGGCGATCGCAGGTGCTGGTGGTGCCGCCCGAGCCCGAAAAGGTCGAGGAAGAGACGCTGGCGACCACCGAACCCGCCGGACGCTTGCAACCCAATTGCTGAGGGCGCATCAGCCCCAGCATGAGTCAGTATCCCGCGCTTCGCCTCCGCCGCACCCGCGCCTCCGAATGGAGCCGCCGGATGCATGCCGAGACCGTCCTAACCCCGGCCAACCTGATCTGGCCGCTCTTCGTCACAGAAGGGGAAGGGGAGGAGCCGATCGCCTCGCTGCCCGGCGTCTCGCGCTGGGGGCTGAACGGCATTGCCGACCGCGCCCGCGAGGCGCGCGACCTCGGCATTCCCTGCCTGGCGCTGTTCCCCAATACGCCGCGCGAACTGCGTACCGATGACGGGCGCGAGGCGCTCAACCCCGACAATCTGATGTGCCGGGCGATCAAGACGATCAAGGACGCGGTGCCCGATATCGGCGTGCTCACCGATGTCGCGCTCGATCCCTATACCGCCCACGGCCATGACGGCATCGTCGACGCCAATGGCTATGTCCTCAACGACGAGACCAGCGCGGTGCTGGTCGACCAGGCGCTGGTCCAGGCCGAGGCGGGGGCGGACATCGTCGCCCCGTCGGACATGATGGACGGCCGTGTCGGCGCGATCCGCGCGGCGCTGGAGGCGAACGGGCACGTCAACGTCCAGATCATGGCCTATGCCGCCAAATATGCCTCGGCTTTCTATGGCCCGTTCCGCGACGCGGTCGGCTCGCGCGGGCTGCTCAAGGGCGACAAGAAGACCTATCAGATGGACCCGGCCAATGCCGAGGAAGCGCTGCGCGAAGTCGCGCTCGACATCGCCGAGGGCGCCGACAGCGTGATGGTCAAGCCGGGCCTGCCCTATCTCGACATCATCCTGCGGGTGAAGAGCGAGTTCCAAGTGCCGGTCTTCGCCTATCAGGTGAGCGGCGAGTATGCGATGATCGAGGCCGCGGCGGCAGCGGGCGCCGGCGAGCGCGAGGCGCTGGTGCTCGAGACGCTGATGGCCTTCCGCCGGGCCGGCTGCTCGGGCGTGCTCACCTATCATGCGCCGCTGGCGGCGAAGCTGCTCGCCCGGTGATCGAGACCGCCCGCCTGCGCCTCCGCCCCTGGGTCGAGGCCGACAAGCCGGTGTTCCATGCCCTCGCCAATACCCCGGCGATGATGGAGCATTTCGGCGGCCCGGTGCCCCAGGCCAAGCATGACGCGATCATCGACAAGATGATCGACCAGCAGGCCCGCCACGGCCATTGCATGTGGCTGGTCGAGATCCGCGAGACCGGCGAGATGGCGGGGGTCTGCGGCGTCCGCATCGGCGGCCATCCGAACACGCCGGTATCGGACGAGCTCGAGATCGGCTGGCGGATCGGCGAGAAATTCTGGGGGCAGGGCATCGCCCGCGAGGCGGCCGAGGCGAGCATCGCCTGGGGCTGGGCCAATACCGACCGCCCGCGCATCGCCGCCTGGACGGTGATCGGCAACACGCGCAGCTGGGGCCTGATGGAGCGGCTCGGCATGCGGCGGCGCGCCGATCTCGACTTCCGGCACCCCGATTTCGCGCCGGAAGACCCCTTCGGCGCGATGATCGTCTACGCGATCGACCGCCCGGCATGATCGAGACGGAGCGTCTCCGCCTGCGGCCCTGGAGGCCGGAGGAGCGCCCGGCGTTCGATGCGATTTTCAATACCGGGCCGATGATGCGGTATCTGGGCGGGATCCAGCCCGTGGCGAAGATGGACGCGATGTTCGCGCGTCGGCTTAATGACTATGCCCATTTCGGCCATTGCTACTGGGCGACCGAATTGCGCGACACCGGCGAGCTGATCGGCAGCTGCGGCATCCGCATCGCATCGGACTATCCCCCGGGTGCGCTGGTCGCCGGCATGCCGGAGATCGGCTGGCGGATCGCGGAGCCGCATTGGGGCAGGGGCTATGCCCGCGAGGCGATCGAGGCAAGCATCGCCTGGGGCTGGGCCAACCTCGATGCCCGGGCAATCGGGGCCTGGACCACGATCGAGAACCAGGCGAGCTGGGGCCTGATGAAGCGCCTGGGCATGACCCGCAGGCCCGATCTCGATTTCCACCACCAGGGCTATCCGCCCGGAGACCCCGTCGGCGCGCAGATCGTCTATGTCCTTACGCGCCCCGGAACGACCGACTAGGAAGCATGATGATCGAAACCTCCCGCCTGATCCTCCGCCGCTGGCAAGACAGCGATCGCCCTGCCTGGCACGCCATGGGCCGGGATCCGGCAGTGATGGAATTCCTCGGCCCGCCGCTCAGTGCCGAGGATGCCGATGCCGCAATGGCGCGCCAGAACGCGCTGCTCGATGCGCACGGCTATTGCTTCTGGGCGATCGAGCGCAAGGAAGACGGCGCGTTCCTCGGCTTTTGCGGGCTCAAGCCCGGGCCCGAGGGCACGCCTTTGTTCGGGCAGGTCGAGATCGGCTGGCGTCTGGCCGCTACCGGCTGGGGCAAGGGCTATGCGCGTGAAGCCGCGCAGGCCAGTCTGGACTGGGCATGGGCAAATCTCGATACGCCCCAGGTCGCGGCGATGACGGTGCTGGGCAACACCCGCAGCTGGGGCCTGATGGAGCGGCTGGGCATGACGCGCGCGCAGGACGAGGACTTCATCCACCCCAATGCACCCGACTGGCTCAACCCGCACATCACCTATCGGATCGCGCGCCCGGCGGCCTGATGGCGCAGCGCAAAAGGTAGCGGAAACATCCTGGCCCTTTACTAGCGGGACGTCCTCTGCTTGCCTCCGCGGCATGTTCGTTACGTATCCCGCACAATCCTTTCCCCAACCTTGGTTCAGCGATCGGCAAGCCGAATCGGCCCAGAGCGGCACGGGGCGCTGACGGGATGGAGGGCAGCATCGAAGACGTGACGCCACAGGCCGGATCGCGCACCACGCGCTGGCTGTTCGTGGCAGCGATCCTCACCGGATCCTTCCTGCTCTTCCTCGTACAGCCCATGGTCGCGCGCATGGCCCTGCCGCGGCTCGGCGGCGCGCCGGCGGTGTGGAACAGCGCGATGCTGGTCTACCAGGCACTGCTGCTCGGCGGCTATGCCTATGCGCACTGGCTCGGCCGCGTGCCGCCGCGCATGCAGGCGACCATCCATATCGGCGTGCTGATCGTCGCCGCGCTCTGGCTGCCGATCGGCGTGAGCGCCACCGAGCTGCCCGGCGATGCCGAGCCCGCGATCTGGGTGCCCTGGCTGCTCATCGCTTCGATCGGCCCGCTCTTCTTCGCCATCTCGGCCCAGGCACCCTTGCTCCAGCGCTGGTACAGCCTGGCCAGCCATGGCCGTGATCCGTACGCGCTCTACGCAGCGTCCAATATCGGCAGCTTCGGCGGGCTGATCGCCTATCCGCTGATCGTCGAGCCGACATTGGCGCTCAAGGGGCAGAGCTGGCTGTGGACCGCCGGCTATGTCCTGGTGCTCGCACTGGTTGCCACCTGCGCCGCCCGCCTGCCACGCCAGGCCGAGGGCGAGCCGCATGTCGCGCATCACACGCCCGCGCCGCCGCGCCGCCGCGTGCTGCACTGGATTATTCTGGCCTTCGTCCCCTCGGGACTGATGCTGGCCACCACCACCTTCCTCACCACCGATATCGTCGCGGTGCCGATGCTATGGGTGCTGCCGCTCGGCCTCTATCTGCTCAGCTTCTCGGTCGCCTTCCGCGACAATGCGGTGCTGCCCGACATCCTCACCCGCTTCGCGCCGGTGATCATCCTGATGTTCGGTGCCACGCTGATCGCCGGGCACCAGCAGCTTGCCTATCTCAATGCGCTCATCGGCCTGCTGCTGCTGTTCACCGTCTCGGTGACGCTGCATGCCCGCATGTATGCCCTGCGCCCGGCACCGGACCGGCTGACCGGCTTCTACCTCGCCATGTCGTTCGGCGGCGTGCTGGGCGGCGTGTTCGCAGGTCTGCTCGCGCCGATCCTGTTCGACTGGACCTATGAATATCCGCTGCTGGTGTTCGCCGCCGGCATCCTCAGCCCGCAGATCTTCCTGCTGCCGGTGATCCGCGATTTCTGGCTGCACGGCGCCAGTGGCAAGACGGTCCTGATCGGCGCGCTGGTGGCGCTGCTGGTCTGGATCGGCATCGCCAATCCGGGGCAGTTGCTCGGCGAGATGCACGAGCAGATCGCCTTTGTGCTGGTCGCCGTGCTCGGGCTGGTCGCGGTAGGGCGGCGTCCGGCCTATCTGGCGGCGCTGGCGGGCGGGCTGATCCTGTTCGGCGGCTATCGCTCGATCCAGCTCTCGCTCTCCGACGCGCGCACCCGTAGCTATTTCGGTGTCTACACCGTCACCGAGTACAAGAACGAGAACCAGCTGGCGCACGGCACCACGCTGCACGGCATCCAGCTAAAGGGCGCGCAGTCGACCCAGCCCACCACCTATTATGTTCCCGGGTCAGGCGTGGGGCAGGCGATGCAGGCGCTGCCCGAGCTTTACGGGCCGGCGGCTCGTGTCGGCGTGGTCGGCCTCGGGACCGGCACGCTCGCCTGCTATGCCAAGCCCAGCCAGGCGTGGCGATTCTTCGAGATCGATCCGGCGATCGTCCAGCTCGCCCGCGATTCGGGGAAGTTCACCTTCCTGCGCCAATGTGCGCCACAGACCCGGATTTCGATCGGCGACGCCCGGGTGCGCCTTACCGAATCGCAGACCGCCAGCCTCGATCTGCTCGCGCTCGACGCCTTTTCGTCCGATTCGGTGCCGATGCACCTGCTCACCCGCCAGGCTTTCGCCACCTATAGCCGGGTGCTGGCGCCGAACGGGCTGCTGCTGGTCCATATCTCGAACCGGTTCATGGCGCTGGCACCGGTGGTGTCCGCGGCAGCGCGTGACGGGGGATGGAAGGCGATTCGCCTGTCCTATGAACCTGCGCCGCATTTCATCGCCACGCCGCTGCCGGGCGGGGGCACCAAGGTGGATCAGGTCGAGCCAAGAGCCGAATCGGCTTCGGAATGGATTGCGCTCAGCCACGATCCCGCGGTGCTGCAGCGGCTGGCGGCACGGGGCGGGGGCTGGCGGCAGCTCAAGAGCTGGCCGGAATTCCAGCCCTGGACCGATGACTATGCGTCGGTGATCCCGGTGCTGCGCGTTCTGCACCCAGACCTGACGGAAGACTGAGCCTAGTTGCCGGTGCCGCCCAGCGCGGCTTCGAGCGAATCGATCCGGTTCTGCTGCTGCGTGGCCGCCTGGTCGGCTTCCGCGACCGCCGCATCGAGCGCTGGGTAGGGCGGCAAGCCATCCACACCGCGCTGCGTCGCCAGTTCCTCCAGCTCGGAGAGCACCGAGACCGCCGGGCGGCGCAACTCGGCCAGCGATCCCATCGCTACCTGCGCCTGCAGCCATGCCTCGGACCCCTGCGGGAGCCCGCGGGAGACAGCGATCTTGGCCTCCGCATCCTGAGCGCCGGCGGTGAATGCCTTGATCCCCTCTGCCAGCGTCCCGCGAATCTCGGCGATTCGCTTGTCGAGCGCCGCGTCGGGCGTCGCCACCGCCACGGGGCGATCGGGCTCGGCCAGGCTGGTCGATTCAATCGGCCGGGGCAGCAACGAGGGGAAGCGCCCCGTGGATTCGGTGCATCCGGCGAGGGCGGTAAGGCTGAGCAGCAGAATAAATCGCATGAAAGTGCCTTATGCCTGTGGAAAAGTGCACGCAACGGCTTGCGCGATCCAAAAAGCGCTTCTAAAGGCTCCCCTCCACAGCGCACCCGTAGCTCAGCTGGATAGAGCATCAGACTACGAATCTGAGGGTCGGACGTTCGAATCGTTCCGGGTGCGCCAATTAAAACCCCGCTAGGCCAACGGCTTAGCGGGGTTTTTCTGTTTCAGGCTCTGCGCGTTCCGGCGGCGGCCGCAGGGCCGTCCAGAAGCTCTTCGAAACAGAAAGCCCCGCCGGACCGGGGTCAGGCGGGGCTTGGGTCTGTCGGCCTTTACAGGGCAAATCAGGCGGTGGGTGGGTTGCCTGGCAGGATCACCGTCACGCGCAGGCCGCCGATCGGCGAGCGGCTCGCCTCGATCCGCCCATGATGCGCCTCGACGATCGCACGCGCCGTCGCCAGGCCAAGGCCGGAGGCGGCCGATTCGTCCGAACGGTCCGAGCTGCGATAAAAGGGTTCGAACAACCGCTGGGCGAGCATCACATCCACGCCCGGGGCATTGTCGTCGATGATCAGGCGCCAGGCATCGCGCGAGCTTTCGAGGCCGAGCACGATTCGGCCGTTCTTCGGCGTGTAGCGCAGCGAATTGTCGATCAGCGCGCCGAACAGCTGCTCGATGCGCGCGCCGTCCCATTTCACGATCACCGTATATTCGGGCAGCGTGCTCGTCTCGAGCCGCACGCCCTGTGCCTCGGCGCGCTTCCTGTCGGCATAGATGGCGTTGTGGATCAGCGCGCGCGGATCGACCTGGGCGAAGCTGACCGGCAGGCGGCCGAGATCGGCCAGCGCCACCGCGTTCAGGTCCTCGGCCATGTGGATCAGCCGGCGGGTATCCTCCTCGATCGCGCCGATCAGTTCGGGCGGGAGCGGGGGATCCACCTCGCACAGCTTGATGAAATGCTCGCCCATATTCTCGGTCGGCGTCTTGAGTTCGCCCGAGATTGACACCAGCCAGGTGCGGCGTGCGGTCTCCAGGCGGCTGAACTGGCTGGCGATGCGGCGCAGGTTGCGCATCGTCGCCACCACTTCGGCCGGGCCTTCCTCGTCGAAATAGAGGTCGAGATCGCCGTTCACCACGTCGCGGCTCATCCGGTAGAGCTGGAGCTGCGGCTTCGTCCAGCGCCGGGCGAAGACATAGGCCATCACCAGCAGCAGCACGAACAGCACCAGCACGATCGCCGCCACGCCAATATACTGGGTGGCGAGTACCCGGCGATCCTGGTCGTTGAGCTCCGGCGGACGGACGATCTTGGCGGTCGCCACGGTGCGGCCATCGACCTGGACCGGGCGTTCGGCGCGCGTGGCGAGGCTGGTGGTCGGGCCGGCGATGGCCTGGCCCTGCGGATCGACGAGCAGCACGCGCCCGGAAAGCGGCCCGGGGAGCTGCGCCACCTGGTCGAGCGGGCGCCCGGCGCGCGCTGCTTCCGCGGCGGTCTGCACGAACGCATCGAGCCGCTCGCGGTCACGCTGGGCCAGTTCGGCTTGCTGGCTCTCGTGCATCACGAATACCATCAGGCCGCCCGGCACTACCGCGGCGAGCAGCGCCTGCGCTGCGAGAGAAGAAAATATACCCCGGAACAAACGCACGCGCTCAAAACCTCCCCACAGGCCAGCCCGACGGCCGCTAAACCCCGATCGTTACAGAAACAATTCGCTGGTCAATCCGGAACATCGAAGCTGTCCAGGATCTTGGCGCCCGCCATGAATACAGCAATCGGGCAGAGTGCGAAGAGCATCCAGCCTTCCCACCCGGGAAACTTGCCGAGATAGTGCACGCCGCGCTCCGTCGCGCCGCAGGCAAGGCCGTAGATTACGAGGAACGCCTCGAACTTGGACTTGATCGTGAACAGGCGGCCGATGCGGTAGAACATGCCAGAGGTTAAGCAAGCCCCGGGCCAAGCGCCAAAATACGTAGTTTCGCGTTAAAACGGATGGTTACCTGTAAGTAAATCCGACAGGTCCAGTGCCTCGAGCAGCGCGGCCCGTGCCGCCTCCACCTGGGCGATCAGCGCCGGATCGGCGATCGAGTCGAACGGGATCGCCTCGGGCCAATGCGCCTCGATCACGGATGCGATGCGATCGAGCCTTGCATCGTCGACCAGGAAGCGCGGATCGACCGTCGACGGATCGCAGACCACGCGCAGGCGCAGACAGGCCGGGCCGCCGCCATTGGCCATGGACTGGCGGACATCGACCACCTCGAGCCGCCGGATCGGGCCATTGCCCGCGACATGCTCCTGCAGCCAGTTCCACACGCTCGGCGTCGCCTGTGCCTCGCCCGGCAGCACCAGCGCCATCTCGCCCGAGGGCAGCGTCACCAATTGCGCGTTGAACAGGTACGACTTGATCGCATCGGCGAGGCTGACCTTCGCCGCGGGCACCTCGACGATCTCCACTTCCGGCAGCATCGCGCGCAGGTCGGCGTAGAAGCGGTCCTTGTCGGCAAAGGCCTGTTCGTGCGCGAACAGCACCCGTCCGTTCGCCACGGCGACCACGTCGTTGTGGAACGCGCCGGCGGCGATCGCCTCCTCGGACTGCTGGACGAACAGCACGCGTTCCAACCGGTGCTTGCGCGCCACCGCCGCGCTGGCATCGGGATGCTGGCGGGCAGGGAAGGGGCCGCCCGAGATGCCATAGACGAACACCTCGACCCCCGGTGCGCCATGCTCGGCGGCAAGCCGCATGTGATTGGCCGCGCCCTCGTCCCCGAACGGCGCCGGCACCGGACCGTGCACCGCGAAGGCGGGGTCGGCAAAGGCGATGCGCAGCTGCGCCAGCGTCTCGGGCCATTCGTGGCTGCGATGCGGCATCGTCACCAGGTTGGCGACGCTCAGATGGCATTTCCCGTCGCCGGTATCGGGCGCCGGCGAGACAGTCGCGGCGTTGGCTGCCCACATCGGCGAGGCGGAGAGCGCCTGGGCCTGGCTGTGCGGCGGCGCATCCTCGAAACGGGTGCCGAGGCGCGCCAGCCAGCGGTGATCCGGGCGGGCATGGGGGAGGAGGATGCCCTGGGTCAGCCCCAGCGCGATATTCGCGCGCATCTTGGCGATGCCCTGCAGCGCCGCAGCGCGCGGGAACGAGGTCTCGCCCCGGTTGCGCGTCGCCGCGAGGTTGCCGTGGCTCAGCCCCGCATAATTATGGCTGGGGCCGATGATCCCGTCGAAATTGATCTCGGTAAGCATCAGCGGCCCACATGCATGACTTCGTCGCCCACACCGACCCCGAGCAGCTCGGAAGTGCGCGGATCGATGACGACGCCGTCGCCCTGCGCCGTCACGCGCCCCTGCGTCACCCGGAAGCCGGTGAGCCGCCCGGTCGCGACCAGCGCGGCCTCGCCGCCCGGCTCGATCGCCGACACCCTGGCTGTCCTGGCATCGCGCACCGTGTTCACCTGGTCGGTCCGCGCGGTCATTGTCGGGCCACCGTCGAAGATGTCGACATAGCGCTCCCAGGCGAAGCCCTCGCTCTCCAGCATCCGCATAGCGGCCCGGCCAGAGGGGTGCGGCAGGCCGATCACCCCGCGCGCGCTCTCGGAGAGCATCGCGGTATAGATCGGGTGCTTGGGCATCAGGTCGGCGATGAACTGGTTGCCATGGATCGCATTGAAGCTGTCCGCCTCCTGGAAGTTCATCCCGAAGAAGCGCCCCGCCACGCCATCCCAGAAGGGCGAACCGCCCGCCTCGTCGATCACCCCGCGCAGTTCGGCGAGGATCCGCTCGGCGAAGCGCGCCCGGTGGCGGGCGATGAACATGTAACGGCTGCGTGCCAGCAGCATGCCCAGCCCGCCGGCGCGTTCGCCCGGATGCAGGAACAGCCCGCCCACCTCCGAGCAGCCCTCAAGGTCGTTGACCAGGCTGAGCGTCTCGGCGCGGAAGGTTCGGCCCAGTTCCTCGCTATGCTTGGTCTCGGTGGCGAGGCGATAGGAATAGAAGGGCCAGCGCTGCCCCACGGCAGTGAAGATCTGGCAGGTACCGCGCACTTCGCCGGTATCGACATTTTCGAGCACCAGCACGAACACGTCATCGCCGCTCTCGTCCTCGGCGCGATCGAACGCCGCATGGCTGCGCGCGAGCTTGACGCGGAGCACGTCCTTCTCGGGCTGCAGATTGGTGAAGCCACCGCCGGTCAGCTTCGCCATCTCGTAGAGCGCCTGCAGATCCTCGTCGCGGGCGGCACGGATCACGAAACTCATAACTTCCCCTTCTCGGCGATACGCAACATGGTGACGGCGGAAAGCGCGGCGCGTTCGGCCAGGCTTTCCGGGATCAGGAATTCGTCCGGGCTGTGGATCAGGCCGCCGCGCGCGCCCATCGTGTCGACCACCGGCACCCCGCAGGCGGCGATGTTGTTGCCGTCGCACACCCCGCCGGAGAATTTCCAGGCGACCGGAATGCCCAGGTCGGCGCCGGATGCGCGCACAAGTTCGAACAATTTCTCAGCACCGGCATCCAGTGGCTTGGGTGGGCGGTTGAAACTGCCATGCACATGGATGCGTACGTCATGCTTCACGGAAACGATCGCCACGGCCTGGTCGATCGCGATCCGGGCGCGAGTGATCGCCTCGGCATCCTTGGGCCGGAAATTGACGCGCAGGATCGCCAGTTCGGGCACGACATTGTTGGGGCCACCCCCGTCGATCTTCGCCGGGTTCACCGCAAGCCCGGGAGCCTTGGCGTCATTGAGCCGCATCGCCAGGTCCGCGGCAGCGACCAGCGCGTTGCGCCCCTCATCGGGGTTGCGCCCGGCATGGGCGGACTTGCCGTGGACCACGATCGAGAAATTGCCGGTACCCCCGCGGGCGCCCGCCAGCGTGCCATCGGGCAGCGCAGGCTCATAGGTGAGCGCGGCAACCTTGCCCTTGGCGGCGCCGGCGATCAGCCCGGCCGAGGAGAAGGAGCCGGTCTCCTCGTCCGAATTGATCAGCACCTCATAGCCGACATGCGAGGCGAGCGTGCTGTCCTCCACTGCCTCCAGCGCCGCGAGCATCAGGGCAAGCCCGCCCTTCATGTCTGCGGCACCCGGCGCATTGAGGTTGCCATCGGGCAGCCAGCTGTTCGCCTGGAACGGATGATCGGCACCATAGACCGTGTCCATATGGCCGGTTAGCAGGATCTGCACCGGCGCGTCGGGACGCACCGCTAGGTGAAGATGATGGCCATGGGCGAGGGGCAGCACCTGGCCGTCGACGGTCACGCTGTCGGCGGGTTCGGGCTCCACCAGCGTAATCGGGCCGGGCAGGACGGAGAATGCGTCGGCCAGCGCATCGGCCATGCGGGCGAGCCCCGCGATATTGCGGGTGCCGCTGTTGATCGCCGTCCAGGCCTCGGTCCGCGCCAGCATCGGCGAGGCCGCGGCCCTCTCCACTGCCGCGCGTTCTGTCTTGGAAAGCTCGGTCATCCACTGGACCTAGCGCGAAATATTATTGCGGTCACCCCAGTGAACGCCGGGAATCTCATGCAGGCAAGGCATGGCACCGCTTACCACTCGGTTCCCCGGCGAAAGCCGGGGAACAAGGAAGGAAGCAGCCGGCCGAGCCGTCAGGTCAGAAATCGACGACCAGTGCCGCGCGGCTGGTGGAGTCGGTGCTCTTGCGCCCGATCGCCGGGGTGCTTTCATATTGCAGCGAATAGCTGAACTGCGCCGAGAGCGGCCCGAAGAGCTTGGTGAGCAGCGCCGACTTGGACGAGACGGTGCTGTTGGCGTTCTGCAGATAGGCCGAGGCATTCTGCGTCACCGAGATGCCC
Source organism: Sphingomonas sp. OTU376 (assembly GCF_038440415.1). Classification (NCBI taxonomy): domain Bacteria; kingdom Pseudomonadati; phylum Pseudomonadota; class Alphaproteobacteria; order Sphingomonadales; family Sphingomonadaceae; genus Sphingomonas; species Sphingomonas sp. OTU376. The sequence continues at coordinate 46,443 of NZ_JASATQ010000027.1, forward strand.
TTGGTGATCTTCCAGCCGAAATCCACGCTTCCGCGCGCCGCGGCATTGCTTTCGGCCGGCTGATCGATGAAGCGGGTGTACCGGAACGCCGGACCCACTTCGAGGTCGAGCTTCACCGCCGGCGACTTGACCGCGCTGTAGCCGATCCCGCTCGACAGCGAGACGCGGTCGGAAAAGCCGGAGAAGCGATCGCTCTCATATTGCGCGGCGCCGTAGAGATAGGCGCGGTCGTCGAACTTCCAGTTGGGTTCGTACGCAGCGAGATAGCGCTCGCGCGTGGTGATCCCCAGGCTCTCCTGATAGTCGCCCTGGATACGCAGCTTGTGGCGCCATTCCAGGCCGTCGCGCTTCAGCTCCATCGCCGCCGCGATGCCGACATTCTCGGTATTGCCGGTAGTCACATAGCCGCCGAGCTCGGCATGACCCTTCACCAGCGCGAAGAAATCGGCGCTGCGGATCTTGGCCTGCGCCTTCTTCGTCCTGGAATCGCGCCAGTCGGCCGCGATCCTCACCAGCTGGTCGGCGCCGTCCGGTGCCGCCGTCCGCGCATATTTCACGATCACGGCAACGTCGTTCTCGTTGCCCGATTCCATCGCCGCCTCGAGCATCAGCTTGAGCGCCTGCGGAACATTCGCCGTGGCCAGCGCCGCGGCAACACCGTCATCATCGTCATCCAGTGGCATGGCCATCGCCGGCAGGGCAGCAAACAGCAACGGCAGGGCAAGGAGCGAGGCGCGCATGACAGGGTCCGTATCGCCGTTATGAGAGCGAAACTAGGGCAGGATCAGACGAGATGTTGTCCAAAGACGGTCAACAGTTCCTTATATAGCGCCCGCTTGAACGGCACGATCAGCTCGGGGAGATCTTTCGGCTCGGCCCAGCGCCAGGCGCGGAACTCGGGCTCGGCGGTCTGGATGTTGACGTCGCCGTCCTCGCCCAGGAAGCGGAACAGGAACCAGCGCTGGCGCTGGCCGCGCCACTTGCCCTTCCAGATCCGCCCGGCCAGGTCCTCGGGAAGGTCATAGAACAGCTCGTCCGGGGCCTCGGCGACCAGCTCGGCAAGCTCGCGGGCCACCCCGGTCTCTTCCCACAGTTCGCGCCAGGCTGCCTCAAGCGCGTCCTCGCCGGGATCGATCCCGCCCTGCGGCATCTGCCAGGCCTCGACCACGGAATCGAGCCGCTGGCCGACGAACACCCGGCCGTGGCGATTGAGCAGCATCACGCCCGCACAGGGGCGATAGGGAAGGGAGGCGATATCGGTCATGGGGCCTCGTAGCGCGAGATGGACAGCCAAACCACCCTCGTCATCCCCGCGCAGGCGGGGATCCAGAGCCAAGCAAGTCAGTCCTTTGTCACCCTGGATCCCCGCCTGCGCGGGGATGACGAATTGGGAGACGCAACCTACCTTCCAAGCGAATGATCCACCTCGTCCACCATCCAGACTACGTCGCTCCGGCGCCAGCGCGCAGCCAATATCAATGGAACAAGAACGGCCTCGTCCGCGACCTGCTGCGCGAGGAAGGGCCGGTCTTCACCTGGCACGAGCCCGAACCGATGCCGCGCGCCTGGCTCGAGGCCGTCCACGACCCGGACTATGTCGAGGAAGTCCTCAGCGCCGCCGTGCCGCCCGAGAAGGAGCGCCGCATCGGCTTCCCGGTCACGCCCGAAGTCGCTCGCCGGTCCCAGGCCGTTCCCGGCGGCACCTATCTCGCCGCCCGGCTCGCGCTCGAACATGGCTTCGCCGCGAACACCGCTGGTGGCAGCCACCATGCGCTCGCCAGTACCGGCGCGGGCTTCTGCGTGTTCAACGATCTCGCCATCGCCGGCGTGCGCCTGGCGGAGGAGGGGCATCGTATCCTGATCGTCGACTGCGACGTCCATCAGGGCGACGGCACTGCGGCGCTGACCGCGGGACGCCCGGAGATCGCCACCTATTCGATCCATGCCGAGAAGAACTTCCCGGTTCGCAAGGCGCGCTCCACGCTCGATGTGCCGCTGGCCGACGGGGTGGGCGACGCGGAGTATCTGGAGGCGCTGGAGGACACTCTCATCCCGCTGCTCGAAAGTTTCGCACCCGATCTGGTTCTTTATCAGGCGGGCGTCGATCCGCTCGCCGGCGACCGGCTCGGCCGCCTCGGACTCAGCTACGAAGGGCTGATCGAGCGCGATCGCTGGATTTCCGCCGCCATGACGTCACGCGGCGTCCCCTTCGCTAGCGCATTGGGTGGCGGCTATGGCGAGGATGCGCTCGAAGTCTCGCGCCGCCACGTTGCCTCGATCCTGGCGCTGGGGCAGGGCGTGCCCCGGAGCTGATCCGCATTTTCTGCTTTGGGTTGAGGGAGATTGGAGCGTAGACATCTGCGCAACGATATAAAATTGCAGGAGACAGGCTGTGGCGACTGCCGCGCATACGCTTACGCCCGAAGAGGCGTCGGCGCATCCCGCACCTGAAGCGATCGTGGTTCGTTTCGCCGGCGACTCCGGCGATGGCATGCAGCTCACCGGCGGCCAGTTCACCCTCTCCACCGCGCTGGCCGGCAACGACCTCGCCACCTTCCCCGATTTCCCCGCGGAGATCCGCGCGCCCCAGGGCACGTTGTTCGGGGTCTCCGCCTTCCAGATCAACTTCGGCTCGGCCCGGATCGATACGGCGGGCGACCAGCCCGATGTCCTCGTCGCGATGAACCCGGCGGCGCTCAAGACCAATGTCGAAGCGCTCAAGCCCGGTGGCCTGATCATCGCGGACGAAGGCGAGTTCGGCCAGCGCAACCTCGACAAGGCAAAATACCCCGCCAATCCGCTCGAGGATGGCAGCCTGGCGCGGTGGCAGCTGCTCAAGCTCAACATCTCGCAGCTGACCCTCGACGCGGTGAAGCCCTTCGGCCTCGGCAACAAGGAGGCGCTACGCTGCAAGAACATGTGGACGCTGGGCCTCGCGCTCTGGATGTTCGATCGCGATCGCCAGCCCCTGGTCGACTGGCTCAAGGCCAAGTTCGCCAAGGCCCCCGATCTGGCCGAAGCCAATATCGCCGCGCTCAACGCCGGCCATGCCTATGGCGAGACCGCCGAGCTCGGCGCGATGGGGATCAGCCAACGCCAGGTCGCCGCCGCGCCTGCCGAGCCCGGCCTGTACCGCACCGTCACCGGCGCGGAGTCGATCTCGCTGGGTTTGGTCGCGGGGGCCCAGCTCGCGAACCTGCCGATGTTTTTCGGCGGCTATCCGATCACCCCGGCCAGCGCGATCCTGCACACGCTCTCGCGGTACAAGGAATATAACGTCACCACTTTCCAGGCCGAGGATGAGATCGCCGCGGTCGCTTCGGCGTTGGGCAGCGCCTATGCCGGCAGCCTTGGCGTCACCTGTTCCTCGGGGCCGGGCATCGCGCTCAAGACTGAGGCGATCGGCCTGGCGATCATGACCGAATTGCCGCTGGTGATCGTCAACGCCCAGCGCGGCGGCCCCTCCACCGGGCTTCCCACAAAAACTGAACAGTCTGACCTATATCAAGCTGTCTACGGCAGAAATGGTGACGCTCCGTTGCCGGTGCTCGCGGCTCGCTCGGCCGCTGACTGCTTCGACGTCGCGATCGAGGCGGTGCGCATCGCCACCCAGTATATGACCCCGGTGATGCTGCTCACCGACGGCTATCTCCAGAATGCCGCCGAGCCCTGGAAGGTGCCGGACATGAGCAGCTACGAGCCGTTCCCGGTGGCGTTCCACACCCAGGTCCCGCCGGAAGGCGAGAAGTTCCAGCCCTATGCCCGCAATGACAAGCGCGCGCGCCCCTGGGTCAAGCCCGGCACGCCGGGCCTGCTCCACCGCATCGGCGGCATCGAGAAGGCGCAGGGCTCGGGCAATATCGATTATTCGCCCGCCAACCACCAGGCGATGACCGACATGCGCCGCGACAAGGCGATGGGCATCGACGTGCCCGACCAGCCGGTCGAGCAGGGACAGGCGGGCGGCAAGCTGGTGGTGGTCGGCTGGGGCTCGACCTATGGCCCGATCGCCCAGGCGGTACGCCGCGCGCGGTCAAAGGGGCATGACGTCAGCCACATCCATATCCGCCACATCTGGCCGCTTCCAAGAAATCTTGGCGACCTGCTAAAGAGTTACGAGCATGTCCTCGTGCCGGAAATGAACACGGGCCAGCTCAAGACGCTGCTGCGCGACCAGTATCTCGTCGATGCCCGGTCGCTCACCAAGGTCTCCGGCCAACCGTTCCGCATCGCCGAGATCGAAAGGGCGATCGCCCAGCATATCGGCGTGGACTTCGACCAGGAACTCCCGCCCAGCGACAGCCAGTTGCCCAGTCCGGAGGCAGTGAACCCGTGATCCGCGCCACGAGTTTGCTGATCGGGCTGATGCTCACGGCCTCTCCCGCTGCGGCCCAGAGAACCATGATGTCCCCGAACGTGGTTGCCCATATCAAGGCGTTGCCCACGCAGCTGGCTGGACTCTCGCCCGATTACGGCGACAGTAGCAGCGGATATGGAGGCCCGATGCGGGCCTATCGGAGCAACAACCCCCTCGATCCGGTCATCGCCGTCGTCTTTGCCGACGCTCCGCGAATGAGCGACTGGCATGCCTTGGCCGAGGATGGCCGCGCCAGCCCGCGCCAGGCCGGAGTGATCGACACGCTGTTCGAAGGCAAGTTCAGCCTCGACGGGCGCCCACCTGGCCGCAACTTCTTCGGCGACTATCTGACGAAGCAGGGCATCAAGCAGAGCTGGATCGCCGATGTCGACGGCGTCCGCGTCACCGTGCTCGCCACCATCTACCGCGCCGAAGACCGCCGCCGCGTGTTCGACGCCATCCGCCGCGACCTGTTCGGCGGCGTGACGATGGAGAAGCTCTCCATCGCCGAAGCGAATTGAGGGAGATCGCATGAACGAGATCACCACCATCCGCCCCAGCACCCCCAAGGACTGGGAGACGGACCAGGAGGTCCGCTGGTGCCCGGGCTGCGGCGACTATGCTATCCTCAAGGCGGTGCAGCGCACCATGCCCGAGCTGGGCGTCGCACCCGAGAACACGGTGTTCGTCAGCGGCATCGGCTGCTCGTCGCGCTTCCCCTATTACATGGAGACCTATGGCTTCCACACCATCCACGGCCGCGCGCCGGCGGTGGCGACGGGGGTCAAGCTCGCCAATCCGGAGCTCGACGTGTGGATCATCACCGGAGACGGCGATGCGCTGTCGATCGGCGGCAACCATACGATGCACCTGCTCCGGCGCAACCTGAACTGCCAGTTCCTGCTGTTCAACAACGAGATCTACGGCCTCACCAAGGGCCAATATTCCCCGACCAGCCGCGAAGGCACGCGCAGCCCGTCCACGCCCTTCGGCTCGGTCGACCACCCCGCCAAGCCCTGCGCCTTCGCGCTGGGGGCAGGGGCACGCTTCGTCGCCCGCGGGATCGACGTCCACAAGAACCTGCCATCGGTTCTGAAGGCGGCGCATGCGCACCAGGGCGCGGCGTTCGTCGAGATCTTCCAGAACTGCATCGTCTACAACGACGAGGTCTTCGAGCCCTTCACCGCCAAGCCCAATGCCGCCGCCAACCAGCTCTGGGCCGAGCATGGCCAGCCTTTGCTCTTCGCCGGCGGCACCCGCGGCCTCGCGCTCGATCCCGAACGGCTCGTCCTCAAGGTCGTCGATGTCACCGACGGCGACTGGCAGGGGGCGGGGGTGATCGTCCACAACATCACCAATCGCGCCATCGCGCACATGCTGGTCGAGATGCCCTTCGGCCCGTTCCCGATGGCGCTCGGCGTGCTCTATGACGACCCCGCACCCACGTTCGAAAGCGCGGTGATCGCGCAGAACAAGGCGGCGAGCGAAGGCAAGGCCGCCGATCTCCAGAAGCTGGTGTCGAAAGGCCAGACCTGGATGGTCGACAAGGAGCCGCACAAGCTCTGACTGTTATCGCTATCGGCTTGCATTGGCGGCGAACTGGCCTATCGCCCCGTTCATGTTGACCCGCGCATCCGCCGGCCTTTTTCCGCGTGAACTTGCGCCGGCGACAAGCGTCTTGTCCCGATGACCCCAGGCGACGGCACCTTCCGCACCCCCGCCGAGCGCGCCCGCCGCCACGACCTCGACGCGCTGCGGGCTGTGTTCCTGCTGTTCGGCATCCCGTACCACGCCTCGCTCACCGCGCGCCCCGGGCCGTGGATCGCCAATTTCCACGATCGCTCGATCGATTTCATCTACCTGGCGGATTATCTCCACCTGTTCCGCATGCCGGGCTTCTACATGATCGCCGGCTATTTCGCCGCGATGCTGCTCCAGAAGCGCCCGGTGGCGAGCTATCTGCCCTCGCGCCTCCACCGGCTCGTCCCGCCCTTCCTGGCCGGCACCTTCCTGCTCGTGCCGCTCATGCATTTCCTGCTGCTGTGCATCACCGGCAATCCCGACCCGCTCGGTCGCTGGTGGGAAATCATGACGATGACCGAGCGCAACCCGTTCGAGCATCTCTGGTTCGTCCAGGTGCTGCTCTACTACACCGCCGGGCTCGCCGCCCTGGTCTGGATCTTCCCCGCGCTCGCCCATGCCGAGCTCAAGGGCGAGCAGCGCAACCTGGTCCGCTGGTTCATTCCGCTCACCCTCGCCACCGGCCTGGTACTCGGCCTGTGCGGGCTGGGCTCGCTCCAGCTCGAGCGCTATCGCTACCTGAACAATTTCGCGGTCAACTTCCTCTCGGCCCGCTACGCGCTCGACTATCTGCCCTGGTTCCTGCTCGGGGCGATCCTCCAGCGCATCCCCGCGCTCGACCGGCGCTTCGCCCGCTTCTCCTGGATCCTGTTCCTCACCGGCCTGGCCGCGAGCATCATCGTCGCCTTCTATCCGCGTACGGTGCCGTTCCTGTGGCGCCCGGTGCTCACCGGCGTCGCCGCGCTCTGCCTCACCCAGGCCTCGCTTGGCGCGCTGGCGCATTTCATCCATGGCGAGCGCCGCTGGGTGAAGGCGCTCGTCTCCGCCTCCTTCGTGATCTACCTGTTCCACGAGCCGCTGATCGTGCTGGTCACGCCACTGCTCGACCAGTTGCCGATCCCGCTCTGGCCGCGCTTCATCCTGCTCTGCCTGACTGCCTTTTTCGGCTCCTACGGCATCTGGAAGCTCATCAAGCTGAGCCCGGCGCTGCGCTACCTGTTCAACGGCGAGCGCCCGAAGAAGCGTAGCAAAAGCTAGCTTGCCCGACTCACCGGCGCGTGCATTGTGCGCGACGCAATGCACGCGCCCCTGAGCCAGCCCAATCCCGACAAGCCGCGCCACTGGTCCGCACGCGCGCTCGCCCCCTTGTTTCGTGGCCAGCTCGACAAGATCGACGCCGGCATCGCCCGGGGCAGCCTGTCGCTCGGCCTGCCGGACGGCACCGCCCGCCTGCTCGGCGGCCGCGCCGAGGGGCCCGCCGCGATCGTCGACCTGCGCAGCTGGCGTGCGCTGCTCCGCCTGGCGGTCGGCGGCTCGATCGGCTGGTACCAGGCCTGGGCACTCGGCGAATGGGCCAGCCCCGATCCGGTCCAGCTCTTCGCGCTGTTCGGCCTCAACCGCGCCGAGCTCGCCCGCCAGGCCCGCGCCACCGGCCTGTCCAAGGGCATCAAGCGCCTGCTCCACTGGCGCAACCGTAACCATCGCGGCGGCTCGCGACGCAACATCCAGTTCCATTACGACCTGGGCAACGACTTCTACCAGCTCTGGCTCGACCCCGGAATGACCTATTCGAGCGCGCTGTTCACCGCACCCGGCCAGACGCTCGAACAGGCCCAGCACGAAAAGCTCGCGGCGATCCTGGCACGCACCAACACCAGCCCCGGCGACGAGATCCTCGAGATCGGCTGCGGCTGGGGGAGCTTCGCCGAGCTGGCGGTGGCGCAGGGGCGCAAGGTCCATGGCATCACCCTGTCCACCGAGCAGAAGGCCTGGGCCGAGGCACGCGTGCCGCGCGACGCCCGCTTCACCCTCACCGACTATCGCGACGTCACCGGCAGCTATGACGCGGTTGCCAGCATCGAGATGGCCGAGGCGGTGGGGCAGGCCTATTGGCCCGCCTATCTCGATGCCATTGCCGGTGCGCTCAAGCCGGGCGGCCATGCGGCGCTGCAGGTCATCATCTTCGACGACGCGTTCTTCGAGGACTATGCCGCGAACGTCGACTTCATCCAGGCCTATGTCTTCCCGGGCGGCCTGCTGCTGTCGGAGCGGCGTTTCGCCGCCCTGGCCGCCGCGCGGGGCCTGCCCACCCAGGACCGCATCGGTTTCGGCCTCGACTATGCCGAGACGCTCCGCCTGTGGCGCGAGCGCTTCGATGCGGCCGTGCTGGCGGGCACGCTGCCTGCACAATTCGACCGAAATTTCATCGACTTGTGGCGCTATTATCTGATGTATTGCGAAGGCGGGTTCAGAGGCGGCGGTATTGACGTCGTCCAGCTCACCTTGGTGAAGGAGGAGGGGATATGAGGAAGTTGCTGCTGGCCGGCGCACTCGCGCTGGGAACCGTCGCGGGGCAGGGGGCGATCGCCCAGGCGGTCCAGTCGTCCGACGTGAAGCTGCAGTCCGGCGACAATTCGGGCCTGCGCAAGGTCGGTGCCGAGGTGCTGTTCTGGAGCCAGGCCCAGCGCGACGCCAATTTCCCGCATATGGAGCGGCTCTTCCCCGGCCATATCGTCAAGGCCGGCACCAGGGTCCGCGCGCTTCCCGCGGGCAAGCCGCTCGCTTTCCCCGATGCCGATCTCGACGCCTTCATCGCCCAGCAGAACATCTCCGGGCTGATCGTGCTCAAGGACGGCAAGATCGTGCTCGAACGCTATGCCCGCGGCTATTCGCGGGAGGGCCGCTGGACCAGCTTCTCGGTCGCCAAGTCCTTCACCTCGTCGCTGGTCGGTGCGGCGATCAAGGATGGCTATATCAAGTCGGTCGACGAGCTCGTCACCAAATACATCCCCGAACTCGCCGGCAGCGGCTATGACGGCGTCACGATCGCACAGCTGCTCACCATGACCTCGGGCGTGAAGTGGAACGAGGATTATACCGACGCCAAGTCCGACGTCGCCCGCATGTTCCTCGAGCCGGTACCGGCAGGGGAGGACCCCACCGTCTACTACATGAAGAAGCTCCCCCGCGAGTTCGCGCCGGGTGCGAAGTGGGTCTACAAGACCGGCGAGACCAATCTGATCGGCGTGCTGGTGATGCGCGCCACCGGCAAGCCGCTCGCCACCTATCTCAGCGCGAAGATCTGGCAGCCCTATGGCATGGAGCAGGACGCGTTCTGGATGGTCGATCCGTCCGGACACGAGGTCAGCGGCTGCTGCCTGTCGGTGAGCTTGCGCGACTATGCCCGGCTCGGCCAGTTCGCGCTCGAGGGCGGCAAGGGCGTCGTCCCTGCCGACTGGTATCGCCAGTCGACCACCGCCCATGCCGATATCGGCGTACCGGGCTTCGGCTATGGCTATCAATGGTGGACCTATCCCGAAGGCCGCTTCGGCGCCCAGGGCATTTTCGGCCAGACGATCCGCGTCGATCCGAAATCGAAGGTGGTGATCGCGGTCTCGGCAGCAGCGCCCAAGGCCAGCGACAGCGATTATGGCAAGGCGCGCACTGCGTTCCTCAACCGGCTGTTCGAGGCCGCGGCGAAGTAGCGCGAGCGCTGGCCTGGCAAGTCAAACTGCTCCCCGGCGAAAGCCGGGGCCCAGGGTTTCTCTGCCGATCCGCTTGTGACCCTGGGCCCCGGCTTTTGCCGGGAAGCAGGAAGAACCGAGAGCTCTCAGCCCTCAACCCGCTCGAAATGCCCCGCCTCGAACCCCGAGGCCGCCAGCGCCGCGATCCGTTCCGCCACCACTTCCGGCGCCTTCACCGTCGCCGGATCCTCGCCGGGGAAGGCGCGGGCGCGCATCTTGGTGCGGGTGGCGCCGGGATCGAGGATGCCGACGCGGATGCCGCTGATATGCGCGACTTCCTCGCCATAGGTGAGCAGCAGGTTCTCGAACGCCGCCTTGGACGATCCGTAGACGCCCCAATAGGCGCGCGCGGTGCGGCCGACGCTGGAGGTCACCCCGATCACTCGCGCACCGCTCGATGCCTTGAGCATCGGGTCGAACGCCGCGAGCATCGCCGCCTGGGCGGTGACGTTGAGCGTCAAGATCTTGGCATATTCCTTGAAATCGATCGCCGGCACCGCGCTCAGCGTGCCGAGCTGGGCAGCGTTGAGCACGAGCACGTCCAGCGCCGTCCAACGGCCCGAGATCGCCTCCGCGAGCCGGGCGATGCTGTCATTCTCGGTCAGGTCGAGCGGGGCGATCGTCGCCGAACCACCCGCCGCGAAGATCGTTTCCTCGACTTCCTCGAGCCCGCCCGCGGTGCGCGCGGTCAGGATGACATGCGCGCCCTGGCTGCCCAGTGCGATCGCGGTCGCCGCGCCGATGCCCCGGCTCGCGCCGGTGACGAGCGCGGTGCGCCCCGAAAGTGCCCCCTCGCTCATCCCGGTCTTAGCCCACGCGCTCGTGAAGCAGCGCGAACTGGTCGGTCGGTGGGCCGTTCTCGTCCTGGTCGGTCAGCGTCGTCGGATATTCGCCGGTGAAGCAGGCATCGCAGTATTTCGGATGGATATCCGCGCGGTGCGCCTCGCCCAGCGCCTTGTACAGGCCGTCGATCGAGATGAAGGCCAGGCTGTCGGCATGGATGAAGTCGGTCATCCCGCCCACGTCCAGCTTGGCCGCGAGCAGCTTGGCGCGCTCCGGCGTATCGACGCCGTAGAAGCAGCTGTGCCGGGTCGGCGGGCTGGCGATGCGCATGTGCACTTCGGCAGCACCCGCTTCGCGCATCATCTGCACGATCTTGAGGCTGGTGGTGCCGCGGACGATCGAATCGTCGATCAGCACCACGCGCTTGCCCTTGATCAGCTCGCGATTGGCGTTGTGCTTCAGCTTCACGCCCAGGTGGCGGATCTGGTCGCCGGGCTGGATGAAGGTACGGCCGACATAGTGCGAGCGGATGATGCCAAGCTCGAACGGGATGCCGCTCTGCTGGGCATAGCCGATCGCCGCCGGCACGCCGGAATCTGGGACGGGGACGACCAGGTCGGCCTCGACCGGTGCCTCGATCGCCAGCTGCGCGCCGATCGCCTTGCGCACCGAATAGACCGAGCGGTTGTCGCTGATCGAATCCGGACGGGAGAAATAGACATACTCGAAGATGCAGGGACGGGCGCCGACGGGCGCGAACGGCTTGTGCGAGCTGATCTCGCCGCCCTTCACGATCACCAGCTCACCCGGCTCGACGTCGCGGACATAGTCGGCGCCGACCACGTCGAGCGCCACCGTCTCGGATGCGAAGACGATCGTGTCGTCGAGCTTGCCCATCACCAGCGGGCGGATGCCCAGCGGGTCGCGGCAGGCGATCATGCCCTCGGGGGTCATGACGATCAGCGAATAGGCGCCCTCGACCTGCTTGAGCGCGTCGATGAAGCGGTCGATCAGCGTGCGGAACTGCGAGGTCGCGACGAGGTGGATGATCACCTCGGTGTCGCTGGTCGACTGGAAGATCGCGCCGCGGCGGATCAGGTCGCGGCGCAGGCGCATCGCGTTCGAGATGTTGCCGTTATGCGCGATCGCGAAGCCGCCGCTGGCCAGCTCGGCATAGAGCGGCTGGACGTTGCGCAGCGAGGTCTCGCCGGTGGTCGAGTAGCGGACATGGCCGCAGGCGGTGTCGCCGTGCAGCCCGCGGATCACGTCGTCGCGGTCGAAATTGCCGGCGACATGGCCCATTGCGCGGTGGATGTGGAACTGGCGGCCGTCGAAGCTGGTGATGCCCGCCGCCTCCTGTCCACGGTGCTGCAGCGCATGCAGGCCAAGCGCGACCGCGGCGGCAGCGCCGTCCATGCCGGAAACGCCGAAAATGCCGCACTCTTCGCGCAGCTTGTCGTCATCGAACGGGTTTGTGGTAAGCATCAGCCCTCAAGGGGTTTTGAACTATCGAGCGGGCATATAGGCGCTTCGTCCCGGTTTGTCGCCCGCTTGTCACAAAGAAATGAACTTGCTGGCTTTTCCGGTGGTTTTTCAGGGCGAAAGGAGCCGTTCCCATGCCCGGACACGACCATGGACCCCAGATCAAGAACGACGAACTCTACGAGAAACTCCGCGATGAGGGGAACTCGAAGGAGAAGTCGGCGCGAATCGCCAACGCCCAGGCCGAAGGCACGCTCGACCATCGCGGCGGCACGCTCGAGAGCCGCTCGAAGGACCAGCTCTATGACGAGGCGCGGGAGATCGGCATCGAGGGCCGCTCCAAGATGGACAAGGACAAGCTGATCGAGGCCATCCGCGATCATTGAGGCCTGGCCCGCGCCGCGCTAGACAGCGCGCGTGGACAATGAACGCGAAACGGGCCTCGTGCTCGACCCGAAATATGACGCCGCCGGCCTGATCACCGCCGTCTGCACCGCTCCGGACGGCACGGTGCTGATGCTCGCGCACATGAACGCCGAGGCGCTCCAGGCCACGCTCGACACCGGCGAGGCGACCTTCTGGTCGCGCAGCCGCGGCAAGCTCTGGAAGAAGGGCGAGACCTCGGGCCATATCCTCAAGGTGCTCGAGGCCCGGATAGACTGCGACCAGGACGCGGTCTGGCTCAAGGTCGAGCCGCACGGCCCCGCCTGCCACACCGGCGCGCCGAGCTGCTTCTACCGCATCGTCGAAGGCGGAAAGCTCGTCCGCGGATGAAGCGCGCCGGGCCGCTCCTCGCGCTCCTCCTCGCCGCCTGCTCCTCGGGCACGGCGCCGGACAACAAGGCCCAGCCGCCCCAGGACCTGGAAAAGGCCGCCATCGAGCGCGGCCTCGTCCGCAACCCCGCCGACACCGACATCGCCGGCCTCTACGCCCGCGACACCGACCGCGTCTGCATCGTCCCCGACGCCGAACTCGGCTACCGGATCGGCGCGTTCGTCGATTATGGCGACCGCATCACCTGCAGCGGCACCGGGCGGGCGAGCCGGGTAGGGGAGTCGCTCCATGTCGAGTTCGGCGAGGACGGCAGTTGCTCGTTCGATGCCAAATATGACGGCGACAAGATCGCCTTCCCCGGCGCGCTGCCGGACGGCTGCAACAAATATTGCGCAAAGCGCGCGTCCTATGCCGGCCTCGAAGTGACCCGGCTCAGCGAGTCGGCCGCCGAGGCCGCCGCGATGCGCGATGCGAACGGCAAGAGGCTCTGCGGCGGCGGCGACTAAGCCGTCATCCCGGTGAAAGCCGGGATCTCAGGCGAAGGCGCGGGAGGGGCGCCGCACGAGCGCCCCGGCTTTCGCCGGGATGACGGAAAAGGTCGATTTCGGCCGCGCAGGCAATTGACGTTCACGTAAGGGGAAAGTATTTTATGCCCATGAACGCACCAGCTTTCCCGCTCGAAGCCCTGGCCCCGATCGAGCCGCGACCGGACCGCGACAGCTTCACCATCTCGGACCTGTGCGCCGAATTCTCGGTCACGCCCCGCGCGCTTCGCTTCTATGAGGACGAGGGCCTGATCGCCCCCGAGCGCCGCGGCACCGCCCGCATCTATTCGCACCGCGACCGCGCCCGGCTCGCCTGGATCCTGCGCGGCAAGCGCGTCGGCTTCAGCCTCGCCGAGATCCGCGAGATGATCGACCTCTACGATGTCGGCGACGATCGCAGCACCCAGAAGCAGGTCACGCTCGAGCGCTGCCTCGAACGCATCGACCTGCTCGAGAACCAGAAGCGCGACATCGACGCGCACATCGCCGAGCTCCAGCAATTCGTCGAACTGCTCAAGAGCAGCGACTAACCCCCGAGGAACCCTGAAATGCCCCAGTATACTCCGCCGGTGCGCGACACCCGCTTCATCCTCGAGCAGGTGATCGGCCTCGATCGCTATGCCAATCTTCCCGGCTTCGAGAACGCCACGCCGGACACGGTCGACGCCGTGCTCGAGCAGGGCGGCCAGTTCGTCGCCGAGGTCCTGTTCCCGATCAACCATTCGGGCGACCAGGAAGGCTGCAAGCGCCATGACGACGGCAGCGTCACCACGCCCGCCGGCTACAAGGAAGCGTACAATCAGTTCGTCGAGAGCGGCTGGGGCACGCTCAGCTTCCCCGAGGCGTTCGGCGGCCAGGGCATGCCGCACGTCATCTCGACGGCGTTCCAGGAGTTCATGATCTCCTCGAACATGGCCTTCGCCATGTATCCGGGCCTCACCCACGGCGCGGTCGCGGCCCTGCTGGTCAAGGGCTCGCCCGAGCAGCAGGAGAAGTACGTCCCCAAGATGGTCGCCGGCACCTGGGGCGGCACGATGAACCTCACCGAGCCGCAGTGCGGCACCGATCTAGGCCTGATCCGCACCCGCGCCGAGCCGAACGCCGATGGCAGCTATTCGATCACCGGCACCAAGATCTTCATCTCCTCGGGCGAGCATGACCTGACCGAGAACATCATCCATCTCGTCCTCGCCAAGACGCCGGGCGCGCCGGAGAGCAGCAAGGGCATCTCGCTGTTCGTCGTCCCCAAGTTCCTCGTCAACGACGACGGCTCGCTGGGCGATCGCAACGCCGTCACCTGCGGCTCGATCGAGCACAAGATGGGCATCCACGCCAATTCGACCTGCGTGATGAACTATGACGGCGCCACCGGCTGGCTCGTCGGCGAGGAGATGAAGGGCCTCGCCGCGATGTTCATCATGATGAACGCCGCGCGTCTCGGCGTCGGCCTCCAGGGCCTCGGCGTCGGCGAGGTCGCGCTGCAGAACGCTGTCCAGTACGCGCATGACCGCCGCCAGGGCCGCGCGCTCACTGGCCCGCAGGAGCCGAACGAAAAGGCCGATACGCTGTTCGTCCACCCGGACGTCCGCCGCATGCTGATGGAAGCCAAGGCGCAGACCGAGGGCATGCGCGCGCTCTGCCTCTGGGGTGCGCTCCAGGTCGATCTCGAGCATGCCGCCGCCACCGAGGAGGAGCGCCAGCTCGCCGCGGACCTGATCGGCCTGCTCACGCCTGTCATCAAGGGCGTCGGCACCGATATCGGCTACAAGGTCGCGACCGACAGCCAGCAGGTCTATGGCGGTCATGGCTACATCGCCGAATGGGGCATGGAGCAGTACGTCCGCGATGCCCGCATCTCGATGATCTATGAGGGCACCAACGGCGTTCAGGCGATGGACCTGGTCGGCCGCAAGCTCGCCATGAACGGCGGCCGCGCGGTCCAGGCCTTCTTCAAGCTGGTCGCCGAGGAAGCCGCCGCCGCCAAGGGCGACGAGAAGCTCGCGGCGCTGGCCGAAGGGCTGGAGAAGACCCTCGGCCATCTCCAGGGCGCGACGATGTGGCTCGCCCAGAACGGCTTCAAGAACCCGAACGACGTCGGCGCCGGCGCCTATCCCTATATGCAGCTCACCGGCACGGTCGCGCTCGGCCTGATGTGGCTCCGCATGGCCAAGGCCGCCGCCGCCGCGCTGGCCACGGGCGAGGGCGACACCAAATTCTACGAAGCCAAGCTGGTCACCGCCCGCTTCTTCGCCGAACGCTTCTTCCCGGACGCCAGCGGCCTGCGCCGCAAGATCGAAGCCGGCAGCGAGACAGTGATGGCGCTCGACCCGGACCTGTTCCGGGCGGCCTAACGTCTCCAGCTCCCCTCCCTGGAAGGAGGGGAGCAGAATAGCGTTGAAGCGCTGAACGACGCCTTCAATCGTCATGCTGAACTTGTTTCAGCATCCAAACCACCACACAGGATATCGCCCGAGGCGCGTTGGACCTGAAACAAGTTCAGGGAGACGGTGGAAGCGAGGCCACCGAACCCCAAGGCAGCGTTGCGTCTACCCTCCAGCTTCCCCGGCGGAAGCCCGGGGCCAGGGGTTGTGCGCCGAACCGCGTGGGGCCCAGGGCGCCGCCCG
>NZ_JASATQ010000028.1:0-55672 GCF_038440415.1 Sphingomonas sp. OTU376
ATACCGCCTCCTGATAGGCCTTGCGCCGGCGCATCGCCCCCCGCGTGGTCGTCGCCCGGCGGGGCCCGGCCGCGGACAAACCCCCCCCCCCGCGGCCGGCCCCCCCCGCCCCCCCCCCCCCCCCCCCACCAAAACCAACCCCCCCCCCCCCCCCCCCCCGCCCCCCCCCCCCCCCCCCGGGGGAAGCGGGGAGGGGCAATCCTAGCGCGCCTCGGCGAGCAGGGCCGCCGCCTTGGCACCCGCCCAGTCCATCTCGCCCGACAGGCGCCAGACTTCCTTGCCGGCCGAATCATAGAGGATGGTGGTAGGCAGGTTGGCGTTCATGCCGAGGCTGAACGCCATGTCCGGATCGGTCCAGGGCTTGAGGTTCTTGAACCCCGCCTTGGCGAAATAGGGATCGACCAACTCGCGGCCCTTCATGTCCTGGCTCAAGGTGATCACCGGCAGCGCATCGCCCTTTTGCCCGGCGAGCGTGTCGAGCGTCGGCATCTCGGCGCGGCAGGGAATGCACCAGGTCGCCCAGAGGTTGACGAGCACCGGCTTGCCCTTGAACGCGGCCAGCGTGACCTTCTTGCCCGCCGGATCGACGAACGCGAAGTCCGGCGCGGCCTCGCCCTTGTGGCTGCGATCGAGCTGCCCCTTGTCGGCGACGGCAGCGGCCGGCGCCGCATCCGATGCCGCATTAGCCGCGGAGATAGTTTCGTTTGCTTGGCTTCCGGGCCCGGAGCGCTTATCGCACCCCGCGATCATCAGGGTGCCGAGCAGGAGAAGTGAGATAGCCGAGCGCAAGGACAGCTCCAATGCCATGTGGGGTGGGCGCTTCGCCGAAGGCCCGTCTGCAGTCATGCGCGAGATTAACGCATCCATTCCCTTCGACAAGCGGATGTGGCGCCAGGATCTGCGCGGGAGCCAGGCTCATGTGACCATGCTGGGTGCGCAGGGAATCGTCGCGGCCGAGGACGCAGCGGCGATCCACGCGGGCCTGAGCGAAGTCGCGGCCGATTTCGAAGCCGGGGGCGTGCCCGAGGACCTGGCGCTCGAAGACATCCACATGCTCGCCGAATCGCGGCTGGCGCAGAAGATCGGCCCGACCGCGGGCCGCCTGCACACCGCCCGCTCGCGCAACGACCAGGTGGCGACCGATTTCCGCCTGTGGGTGCGCGACGCGGTCGACCAGGCCGAGGCGGCACTGGGCGCGCTGCAGGATGCGCTGCTGGCGCGTGCGGAGGAACATGCCGACAGCGTGATGCCGGGCTTCACCCATCTCCAGGTCGCCCAGCCGGTGACGCTCGGCCATCATCTGATGGCCTATTTCGAGATGTTCGCGCGCGACCGCTCGCGGCTTCGCGATGCCCGTGCGCGCCTCAATCTCTGCCCGCTCGGCTCGGCGGCGCTGGCCGGCACCGGCTTCAACCTCGACCGCGAAGCGACGGCAAAGGCGCTCGGCTTTGACGGGCCGACGCGCAATTCGCTCGATTCGGTTTCCGACCGCGACTTCGCGATCGAGTATCTCACTGCCGCGTCACAGGCAGCGCTGCATCTCAGCCGCCTGGCCGAGGAGTTCGTGATCTGGGCAAGCCAGCCCTTCGGCTTCGTGTCGCTGAGCGATCAATGGTCGACCGGCAGCTCGATCATGCCGCAGAAGCGCAATCCCGACGCCGCCGAACTGGTGCGCGGGCACAGCGGCCGAATCACCGGCGCGCTCGTCTCGCTGATGATCACGATGAAGGGCCTGCCGCTCGCCTATTCGAAGGACATGCAGGACGACAAGCCGCCGGTGTTCGAGGCGCATGACCTGCTCGGCCTCAGCATCGCGGCGATGACCGGCATGGTGGAAAGTGCGACTTTCCGGCTCGACCGGATGCGCGCCGCCGCCGAGGCCGGTTTCTCGACCGCCACCGACCTGGCCGACTGGCTGGTGCGCGAAGGCGGCATCCCATTCCGCGAGGCACACCACATCACCGGACGCACGGTGGCGGCAGCGGAAGCGGCAAGCATCCGTCTCGATCAGCTATCGATCACCCAACTCAAGGAAATCGACGCACGGATCGATGAACGCGTATATGACGTTCTGAGCGTCGATGCCTCGGTATCGAGCCGGACGAGCTTTGGCGGCACTTCGCCGAAGCGCGTACGGGAAGCCATCGCGGCGGCGCGCAAGAGCCGCGAGGAGGAAGCGTGATGAAGCGACTGGTGCT
Organism: Sphingomonas sp. OTU376; assembly: GCF_038440415.1. Classification (NCBI taxonomy): domain Bacteria; kingdom Pseudomonadati; phylum Pseudomonadota; class Alphaproteobacteria; order Sphingomonadales; family Sphingomonadaceae; genus Sphingomonas; species Sphingomonas sp. OTU376. The sequence goes on from NZ_JASATQ010000028.1 coordinate 2,199, forward strand.
GCTGACCCTGGCCCTGGTGGGCGGACTTGCCCTGGCGAGCTGCGGCAACCGTTCGGCGCTCAAACCCGCGGCGACGGCGTGGCTGCCGGCAGCGCCCTATGGCGCGACTGCGACGCCGTCGCCCGGAGACCTGCTTAACCCGCCCGTCCAGACGCGCCCGGCACGTAGCGACGACCTTATCCAGAGTTCGGACCAGCGGCGCAGCGACGCCTACGACCTGCCGCCGCGCTAAGCCCAATAGGAAGTTTTCCCGTGTCTCATTTCGAAGTGATCGGCGGCACCCTGCACGCCGAGAATGTTCCGCTCGCCCGCATCGCCGAAGCAATCGGCACCCCCGTCTATGTCTATTCGACCGAGGCCTTTCGCGAGGCCGCCCGCGCCTTCCGCAAGGGGCTGGAGCCGGTCGGTCGGCACCATGTCGCCTTCGCGGTGAAGGCCAATCCGAACCTCGCGGTGCTGCGCCTGCTCGCCAATGAGGGCTTCGGCGCCGATGTCGTCTCGGGCGGCGAGCTGTCGCGTGCGCTCGCGGCCGGCATCCCGGCGAAGGACGTGGTGTTCTCCGGCGTCGGCAAGACCCGCAAGGAGCTCCACCAGGCGCTCGACGCCGGGATCGGCCAGTTCAACCTCGAACTCGAGGAAGAAGGCGTCGTCCTTGCCGAGATCGCGCATGCCAAGGGCATGGTCGCGCCGGCGGCGCTGCGCGTGAACCCGGACGTCGATGCCGGCACGCACGAGAAGATCTCGACCGGCAAGGCCGAGAACAAGTTCGGCCTGCCGATCGACCAGGCCCCGGCGATCTTCGACCGTCTGGCCAAGCTGGAAGGCATCAACCTGCGCGGCGTCGCCGTGCATATCGGCAGCCAGCTGCTCAGCCTGGCGCCGCTGGAAGCCGCGTTCGAGCGCGTCGGCAAGCTCATCGCCGAGCTGCGCGCCGCCGGCCACACGATCACCCATGTCGACCTGGGCGGCGGCCTGGGCGTGGCCTACAAGCCGGAGGACGTGCCGCCGACCTCGGCAGCGTTCGGCGAGATGGTCGCGCGGGTGACGAAGGACTGGGATGTCGAGCTGATGTTCGAGCCCGGCCGCCACATCTCGGCCAATGCCGGCGTGCTGCTCACCGAAGTGCTGTGGGTGAAGCCGGGCGTGACCAATCCCTGGGTGGTGGTCGACGCGGCGATGAACGACCTGCAGCGCGTCGCGCTGTACGACGCCTATCATGGCTTTGCCTCGGTGACGCCGAGCGGCGAGACCATGGTCGCCAATGTCTGCGGCCCGGTGTGCGAGAGCAGCGACGTGTTCCTGAAGAATCGCGAGATCGACGCCCTGAAGAGCGGCGACCTGGCGGTGCTGCAGAGCGCCGGCGCCTATGGCGCGACCATGGCGAGCACCTACAACAGCCGCGCGCTGGTGCCCGAGGTGCTGGTGTCGGGGGAGCGATTCGAACTGGTCGCGGGGCGGATCACCGCCGAGACGATCATGGGCGAAGAACAGGTTCCGGACTGGCTGAAGTAAGATGACGCTGACCGCCCTGCCGATCTTCGTGAAGCTGGCAGGGCGGCCGGTGATCCTGATCGGCAGCGGCGAGGCGGCGGAGGCCAAGCGCCGGCTGCTCGAACGCGCGGGCGCCGAGATCGTCGACAAGGCGGCGCAGGCCTCGCTGGCGATCGTCGCGACGGACGAGCCCGAACCGATTGTCGCGCGGCTGCGTTCTCGCGGCGTGCTCGTGAACACCGTCGACCGCCCGGACCTGTGCGACTTCACCCTGCCCGCGATCGTCGAACGCGATCCGGTGCTGGTGGCGATCGGCACCGGCGGCGTCTCGGCCGGGCTCGCCGCGGCGCTGCGCCAGAAGCTGGAGGCCGAGCTTCCCGCCGACCTGGGCGAGACCGCAAAGGCGCTCCATGCGGCGCGCACGGAGCTGCGCGCACGCTTTCCCGACATCGCCGACCGCCGCCGCGCGATCGGCGCGGCGCTGGCGGAAGGACTCGGCAGCGACGTGGTTGCGCGCATGCGGGCGCCGGAAGATGCCCGGCTGGTGCGCATCACGCTTGCCTCGGACGACCCCGACGATCTGACATTGCGCCAGGCGCGCGCGCTTGCGCAGGCCGAGCGGGTGTACCATTTTCCCGGCGTGCCGACTGCCATCCTGAACCGCGCCCGCGCCGATGCGCCGCGCATCGCCTGCTCCACCCCACCCGAAGTGCCCGGCCCCGGGCTCTCGATCTGGCTGGAGCCCGGCGCATGAGCGGCTTTGCCTATATCGTCCATGACGGGAAGGTGGAGCAGCCCATCCTGAAGGAAGCGCTGGGCAAGGATGCCGCGCTGAGCTGGATCCATCTCAATACCAATGACGAGCGCGCCCAGCTCTGGCTGAGCGGCGAGGCCAAGCTCGCCCAGCCGGTGATCGAAGCGCTGACCGCGATGGAGACGCGCCCGCGCTGCGACCTGTTCGGCCCGGCGGCGCTGATCAACCTGCGCGGCATGTCCTCCGACGCGCTCGACACCTCCGATCCGCTCGCCTCGATCCGGATGTACGCGCATGGCGGCTGCGTCTTCTCGGTCTCGCGCAAGCAGCTCAACGCGGTCCAGCCGGTGCGCAAGCTGGTCGAGGACGGCAAGGTCCTCGATCCGGGCGACCTGATCGCCGCGATCGCCCAGGCGATCACCGAGGAGCTGGACCCGATGGTCGCCGAGCTGGGCGATTCGCTCGACGATTGCGAGGAGCAGATCTCCCGCCACCGCGCCTTCGACCTGCGCCGGCTGGTCAACGAGACCCGGGTGAAGGCGATCGGGCTGCGCCGCTTTCTCTATCCGCAGCGCGCCGCGCTGGAGAAGCTCGCGGGCCTGCCGGTGGAATGGCTGGCCGAGGACGACCGGCTCCACCTCGCCGCCGCCGCCGACCGGGCCGCGCGCATGGCGGAAGAGCTGGAGAGCATCCGCGAGCGCGCCGCGCTGACGCACGAGACGCTGACCGACCTGCGTTCGGAACTGATCGACCAGCGCTCGCTGATGATCGCGGTAGTGGCGATGGTGTTCCTGCCGCTCACCTTCATCACCGGCCTGCTCGGCATGAACGTGGCCGGCATTCCCTGGGCGCATGAGCCTTGGGCGTTCTGGGGCGTGGTGGCGCTGTGCGTGGCGGTCGCGGTGCTGATCACCGGCTATTTCCTCCGCCGGCACTGGTTCGAACGCTAGGCGCTCAGGCGCGCTGGAGGCGATCCAGCTCTGCGCGGGCGGCGGCAAGCTCGCCGCGTGCCTCGCCCAGTTCGATCGCGCGCGCGGCGATGCGGGCATCGAGCGCCAGGTTCGACCGCTTGAGCTCTTCCATCCGGTCCGAACGCGCCATCGTGCGCTCGATACGGGCGGCCAGCTCCTCGAAGCTGTAGGGCTTGGCGAGATAATCGTCGGCGCCGGCCTGCAGCGCCTCGACCGCGCCGGCGGGATCGTCCTGGCTGGTGACGACGATCACCGGCAGGTCCGACGTGTCACGCGTGCCGCGGATCTCCTGCAGGACGTGCAGGCCGGAGACTTCGGGCATCACCCGATCGACCAGCACCATGTCGAAACCGCGTGCCGAGATCAGCTCGAGCGCCTGGGTGCCGCTGTCCGCCAGCACGACGAGATAGCCGAGCTGGCCGAGCCGATGCGCGAGGACATGCAGGTTGGTCCGGCTGTCGTCGACCGCCAGAATGGTGCGCGTGGCACGTCGGCGATTGCCAATGCCTTCCTGTGCCGAAGCCTCGTCCATGGCCGGCAGCATAGCGCTGCAACAATCACGAAACAGTTAAGCGGCGCGCAACCAGCCCGATCAGCGATCGAGGAAGCTGAAGATCTGGCCGACCATCACGTCCATCGGGCCGCTGCACTTGTCGAGCGCGTCGCCCGGCTCGATCGTGTTGATCGCCAGGCCCATCGGCGTCGGCCAGCCACGCAGCGCATGGGTGATGGTGCGGAGCGCCTGCAGCGTCGAGACCGCCGCCTGCCAGCCTGCCGCGGTGGCGATCAGGCCGACCGGCAGCCCGTCGAAATAGGGGCGATCGTCCTTGCTCATCGCCTCGACATAATCGAGCGCGGTCTTGACCAGGCCCGAAAGCGTGCCGTGATAGCCGGGCGAGCCGACGATCACCGCATCGGCCGAGCGCAGCGCCTCGAGATAGCGCATCACCGCCGGATTGCCCTCGACATTGCCCGGCTCGTAATGCGGAAAGGCGATCGCCTCGCCGGTGAGCAAGGTGGTGCGGGCGCCGCGCGCCTCGGCCTTGGCGAGCGTGGCCGCGAGCAGGCGTCCGGTGGCGGATTCGGGTCGCAGGGTGCCGCCCAATGCGACGATATGAGGTGCCGACATGGCTTCCCGCTAGCCCAAAGGCTCGGCAAGCGCCAGCGTGGACCTGAGGTGCGGGCTGCGGCTATGCATCGGCAGAATCGCGCATGGGGGAGCCAAATGGTCGCAGCAACGCACGGTCCGCTGGCGGGGCTGCGCATCGTCGAACTCGATATGCCGGGCACGGTGCTGTTCGCCGGCATGCTGCTTGCCGACCTGGGCTGCGACGTGATCCGGATCCGCCGGCCGGGCAGCGAAGGCAGCGCGGTGGCGGCGCCGCTCTATCGCGGGCGCTCGCAGGTGCTGCTCGACCTCAGCCAGGCGGCCGGGCGCGAGCAGGCGCTGTCGCTGATCGCCGAGGCGGACGGGGTGATCGAAGGCTATCGGCCGGGCGTCGCCGAGCAGATCGGGCTCGATCCGGCGCGCTGCCTCGCGCTCAATCCCCGGCTGGTCTATGCCCGCACCAGCGGCTGGGGCCGCGAGGGACCGCTTGCCGGCACGCCCGGCAACGACATCAACCACCTTGCCTTGTCCGGCGCGCTCCATGCGATCGGCCCGGCCGCCGCGCCGGTGCCGCCGCTCAACCTGATCGGCGAATATGCCGGCGGCGCGCTGTATCTCGCGCTCGGGCTGGTCTCCGGCATCCTCGCCGCCCAGGCCACCGGGCGCGGCCAGGTGATCGAGGCATCGCAGATCGACGGCGTGGCATCGATGATGTCGCTCTATTATGCGCTCCACGCCTCGGGCCGCTGGGTCGATGCCCGCACCGCCAACATGGTCGATGGCGGCGCGCCCTATTATCGCTGCTATGCCTGTGCCGATGGCCGCCATGTCGCGGTCGGTGCGCTCGAGCCCCAGGCCTTTCGCGCGTTGTGCGCCGGGCTGGGGATCGCGGCGGACCGGTTCGACCCATATGACCGCGCCGCCTGGCCGGCGCTGACCGAAGTCCTCGCCGCCGCCTTTGCTTCGCGGGGGCGCGACGAATGGGCGGCGCTGTTCGAGAGCGGCGATGGCTGCGTGACACCGGTGCTGTCGCTGACCGAGGCACCGCTCCATCCGCAGAACCGCGCGCGCGGCACCTTCGCGGCGCGGGACGGCGGCGTGCAGCCCGTGCCGACGCCGCGCTTCTCGGTGACGCCCGCCGAGGCACTGCCGCCGGTGGACGAAAGCGTGGAGGATGTGCTGGCGCGCTGGGGGGCGGCCTAGGACGGCCCGCATTCAGGATTCTGCGGTTAGGCTGGCGGTTCCCCGGCGTTCGCCGGGGAACTGAAAGGGTTGCGTATCGGAGCCCCTAGGCCGCCGGGCCGGTCTTCAGGCTGCTCCAGGCGCGGGCGATCTCGTCGAGGCTGTTCGCCGCGTCGCGGAACGGTGCGGGATCGGTGCCGACGGCGGCCTGCAGGATCTGGCCGCGCAGGCCGTGATAGAAGGTGGCGAGCGTCTTCGAGACATCGCCGCCCTTCTCGAAATCGAGCCCGGCCTCGAGCGCGAACAGGATCGCCGTCGCCCGCGCGACCCGCTCGCCGCGCACGGCATAATTGCCACGCTCGACCGCCCAGGCGGCGGTGCGCAGCGCGGCGACGCCTTCCTCGTAGAGCAGGCCGACCAGCGCGTGCGGATCGCCACCGGCGGCACGGCCGACGATGTCGATCTGGCGATAGGTTTCCGCGGGGTTGGCGGCGAGGGCCGAGGCGTAGCGCATCAGCTGCCGCTGCTGTTCCAGGCGGCGATCTGCTGCGTCAGGAAGCTCTGGGTCGACTTGTAGGCAGCGACCTTGGCATCCATCGCGGCGAATTGCTGCGTCATCCGATCGCGCATGTTGGCGGTGTCGGTGACGACCTTGTCCTGTTGCTCGGAGAGCTTGTCCATCTGCTTGGTGTAGGTCTTGTTGCTCGACGTGAGCCCCGTCTCCTTGCCCGGCGTGCTGCTGCCGATCGCGGTGGCGACCAGGCTGGACAGCGCCTTGCTGATCCCCGCGCCTTCCGCGAAGATCGCCTCGACATCGTCGGGATAGGTGGACAGCACCTTGGACAGGCGCGCGCTGTCGACCGAGAGCGTGCCGTCGCGATTGGTCTTCACGCCGATATCGGCGAGCTTGTGCGGCACATCGTCGGTGGCGCCCGGCACCAGCTCGGCGAGCGACAGGCTCTTGAGCTGGCGCAGCAGGTCCTTCGCCGCCGGATCGGTGCGCAAGGGGCCGGTGATCGGATCGGTGGCGTCCTGCACCGACTTCAGCACCTGGTTATAGGTGTCGACGAAGTTGGTGACCGCCTGGCTGATCGCCGCGGTGGGCGTGGCGGCGCCGATCGCCACCTTGGTGCCGACCTGCGCCGCGACGAGATCGAGCCGCGCGCCGGGGATCAGGCCCGAGATGCTGTTGGTCGGGTATTTCGCCTCGACGCCGTCCATCGCGACGCGAGCGTCCTGCGCGACCTGATTGACCGACGAACTCGCGCCGACGCCGACATTGAGCGCCGACAGGTCGCCGGTGCCGCTCAGCGTGAAGGCCTGCGACGCGCCGGTCGCGCTCTTCAGCACCAGCCGCGCGCCATTGTTGTCGCTGAGGATCGAGGCGGTGACACCCGCCTTCTTGGCGTTGATCGCGTCGGCGATGCCCTTGAGCGTCGAATTGCCCGAGCCGACCGTGATGTCGATCGAGGCAGCGGGACCCTGGGTGAAATCGGTCATCGCGCCGTCGGTGACGGTGGCGGTGCCGAAGCTGAGCGTGAGCGTGCCGGTGCCGATCGCCGTCGCGCTGCCGCCCGAGAAGAGCTGCGAGCTGGTCACCTGGCCCTGGGCGAGCTGGCGTACCTCGACGGTGGCGCTGAGCCCCGACAGGTCGGCGCCGGGCAGCCGGGTGATGTTGAGGATGCCGGTGTTCGAGCTGGTCGGCTGGGTCGACAGCGAGCCCGAGCCGGTCAGCGAAGTGAGCGCCGCCGAGAAGTCGCTTATATTGCTCTTGATCGTGCTGATCTGCGAAATCTGCGCGGTCAGCGCGTCATTCTTCTGGGTGAGCATCGCGTTCTTGTTGGTGAACGCGTTGGTGACCAGCGAATTGACCAGCGCGGTGATGTCGATCCCCGATCCCGTACCAAGGGTGGTGGCGATCGAAGGCGTCGGAGTCGCAGTGGTGGCCGTTGTCGTGGTCATGTCTACCTCTCCCCGGTAAACGGCCGGTGCCGCGCCGATTTTAGTGCGCGCGTGCCTGTTTGCGGCCGTTTTCGTCGAAAAGTGCGGTGTCGGGCACGGTGACCGGCGCCATCACCGCATTGGCCCGCTTGCTGAGCTGGAAGACGAAGGCGAGCACGGTGGCGACCGCCATGTAGAGATCGTCGCGGATCTCCTGGTTTTCCTTGCTGGTGTAATAGACGGCGCGGGCGAGCTGCGGGATTTCGAGGATCGGCACGTCGAGCTCGCCGGCGAGCTCGCGGATAGCCAGCGCGGTAGCGCCGCGGCCCTTGGCGACGAGCACCGGCACCTGGTCCTTGCCCTGTTCGTAGCGCAAGGCCACCGCGAAATGGGTCGGGTTGGTGATGACCACGTTTGCGGTGGCCACTGCCTTGCGGAAGCCGCCCTTGAGGATCTGGCGCTGGCGCTGGCGCTGGGCCGCCTTGGCCTCGGGCGAGCCTTCGCTCTCCTTGTGCTCGTCGCGGACTTCCTGCTTGGTCATGCGCAGCTTGGCCATGTGGCGCAGGATCTGGATCGGCAGGTCGACGCCGGCGATCAGCAGCAGTCCACCGGCCATGACGAAGAGCAGGGTGAGGAACTCGCCGCCCATCGCCCCGATCGCGCCGTGCAGGTCCGCCTCGACCAGGCCGAGCGAGCGGCGCGTCATCGACCAGAGCAGCCAGGTGCCGATGCTGCCGAGCAGCACGACCTTGAGCAGGCCCTTGCCGAGCTCGATCCAGCCATTGGGACCGAAGATCCGCGCAAGGCCGGAAGCCGGGTTGATCCGCGAGGCCTTGGGCGCGAACAGCTTGGAGTTCCAGCGGATGCCGGCCAGCCCGGCATGGCTGAGGATCGCGCCGATCACCGCGAGCAGCAGCAGCGCGAGCATCGGGGTGGCGAGCTTCCAGCCCGCCTCGGCGATCGGACGCCAGGGCTCGAAATCCTCGACGTCGGCAACCCCGAAGGTGAAGCTGCCGACCATCACTTCCTTGCAGGCGCGTACCAGCGAGGGGCCGAAGAACATCATCCAGCTGCAGCCGAGCAGCACGATCAGCGCGGTGCCGAAATCCTTCGAGCTGAGTATTTGCCCGTCGTCTATCGCCTTGCGCTTGCGCTTGGCTGTTGGGGCTTCTGTCTTTTCGCCGCCGGACTCCGACATCAGCCGAGCACCAGCTGCGGCATCATCGTGAGCGATTCGCGGACGATGACGACGAGGTAGTCCCCCATGGCAGGGAGCGCGAGCAGCATCGCGACGACGCCGAAGAGCAGGCTGGCGGGCAGCCCCACCGCGAACAGGTTGAGCGCCGGCGCGGCGCGGCTGAGCATGCCGACGATCAGGTTGAGGCAGAGCAGCAGGAAGCCGATCGGCAGCGAGAGCAGCAGCCCGGCGAGGAAGGTGTAGCCGCCGAACATCGCGATGCCGAGCAGCCGATCGGGTGCGATCCAGGCGCCGGGGGGCATGACGTCATAGCTGCGCACCACCAGCTCGACGAGGACGAGGTGCCCGTCCAGCGACAGGAAGATCAGGGTGAGCATCAGCGACAGGAAGGTGCCGATCGCCGGGGTAGCGTGGCCGCTATTGGGATCGACCGTGTTGGCGAAGCCCAGGCCCATCGACATGGAGATGACTTCGCTGGCCACCATCGGCGCGGAGAATGCGACCTGCAGGACAAAGCCCATCGCGAGCCCGGTCAGCGCTTCGGCGGCGATCGCGAGGAAAGTGGTGAGCGAGAAGATCTCGGCCGGCGGGGTGACGTGCGCGACGTTGAGCACGAGCACGCCGATCGCGCCGGTGAGCGCGATGCGCGCGGGCAGCGGGATCGCCATTGCGCTGAACACCGGCGCCGCGATGAAGGCCGCGCCGATCCGCACCATGGCGAACAGCAGGGCCCAGAGCTGCGGCTCGATAGAGAGGCCGAAGCCCATCAGCATGGCGGCGTTACTTCACCAGATCCGGAATGCGCTCGAAGATGCTGACGGTGAAATCGCCGAGCAGCCCGAGGATCATCGAGCCGAAGATGATCAGGCTGATGCCGACCACGATCAGCTTGGGCACGAAGGTGAGCGTCTGCTCCTGGATCGACGTTGCGGCCTGGACCATGCCGAGGACGAGGCCGGCGAGCAGCGCGGGCACCAGGATCGGGGTGGCGGCGAGCGCCAGCACCCACATCGCCTCGCGCCCGATGGTGAGGAAGTAATCGGCGTCCATCGTGCTAACTCACGAAGCTGGAGGCGAGCGAGCCCATCGTCAGCGCCCAGCCGTCGACCAGGACGAAGAGCAGCAGCTTGAAGGGCAGCGAGATGATCGTCGGCGACATCATCATCATGCCGAGCGCCATCAGCACGGTGGCGACGACGAGATCGATGACGATGAAGGGCAGGAAGATCAGGAAACCGATCTGGAAGGCAGTCTTGAGCTCCGAGGTGACGAAGGCCGGCAGCAGCACCGAGAAGGGCACGTCCTGCGGCTTGGCATAGGGACCGCTCTTGGCGAGCCCGGCGAACAGGGTGACGTCCTTGGTGCGGGTCTGCTTGATCATGAAGCCATGCAGCGCCTCGCCCGACTTGGAGATCATCTCGGTCGCGCCGATCTTGCCGGCGGAATAGGGCTGGATGGCAGTCGTGTTCATCGTGTTGAGCGTCGGCGCCATCACGAAGAAGCTGAGGAACATCGCCAGGCCGATCAGCACCTGGTTGGGCGGAGTCTGCTGGAGGCCCAGAGCCTGACGCAGGAGCGCCAGCACGATGATGATCCGGGTGAAGCTGGTCATCATCAGCAGGATGCCCGGCAGCACCGTGAGCAGGCCCATGATGATGAGGACCTGCAGCGACAGGCTGAGCGGGGCATTGCCGCCACCCAGATCGCCCAGCGCGCGATCGACCGCATCGCCCACGCCCGGAGTCGCCACCGGCGTCGGCACGGCCGGCGCCGCGCCCTGCGCGAAGGCCGGGAAGGCGAACAGCACCAGGAAGGCGAGGATGCCGATGAACAGCGCGGCGCGCCCGCCCATCGTGCGGGGGGCATGGACGATCGCGCGGGTCATTGCTGCTTGTCCACCAGGGTGACGCCGCTGCGGCTCACCGAGACGAGCAGCTTCTGGCCTTCGAACTCGATGACGGCGAGGCGCAGGCCCGGGGAGAGCATCATCGTCTCCTTGAGCTGCACCATCCGGGTCGTCTGGTTCTTGGGCAGGCGCGATTCGAGCTTGCGCCAGGCATAGAGGCAACCGACCAGCAGACCGCAGACGAGCGGCAGCAGCACGATCAGCTTGATGATGTACCAGGTCATGGGATCAACGCGCCGCGCGCTTGTCCGGGCTGACCAGCTCGGTCATCCGCACGCCGAACTTCTCGCCGACCGTGACCACTTCGCCGCGGCCGATCAACGTACCGTTGACGAACACGTCGAGCAGCTCATTGGCTTCGCGATCGAGCTCGATCACGCTGCTTTCGCCGAGCGCGAGCAGCTCGCGCAGGGTCAGCCGGGTCGAACCGATCTCGACGGTGAGCTTGACGTCGACATCCTGCAGCAGCCGGAAATTGGCGGCGACGGCAGTATCGACCTGAAGGGAGGCCGTCATGTCGTTCATTGGAAGTCCTCTGCGTTGAGCGGTTCGAGCGAAGTGAGGCGGACCGCGGCGCGGCCGTTGGCGGTGCCGACAAGGCCGGTGCCGAGGCGGCGCTTCGCCACCATCACCGGAACCTCGGGGCCGAAATCGATCGGGATGACGTCGCCTTCCTTGAGCTCGAGCAGGCGGCCGAGCGGCATGATCGGTTCGGCAAGGACCGAGCGCACGGGCAGCGTCACCGCCATCACCGCGCGGGTGAGGCCGGAACGCCATTCGGGCTCCACCTCGTCCTTGTTGCCGTGGACCTTGACCATCAGCGCGGCGCCATGCGGCTTCAAAGCGGCGACGGGATAGAGAATGTCGAAGAAATGCGGGCGGTCCTCGCCGGCCGCGAGGCCGAAGCGCGTGACCACCACCGGGTCGTCGGCGCCGAGATCGGGCGCGGCGGCGAGATTGGATGCGCCCTCGGCCCGGAAGGCGATGCGCGACAGCGGCTCCCAGGCCTTGTCGAGCAGCAGCGCGCTGGACTGGGCGAGCCGGGCAACCAGGGCTTCAGCCGCGGGCGTGAACTCATTCGGCAGCGGATTGGGTGCTTCACCGTCGCCGCCGAAGAATGCATCGAGCATCTCGAAGACCAGCCCGGCCTCGAGCACGAACTGGGCGCGGGCACGGGCATTGCCCATCACCATCGGCTGCCAGGCGGAAAGCATTCCGCCCCGCTCGGCCTTATAGTCGGCAAAGCGCTGGACGGAGAGCGGCTCTGCCCAGGCACGCAGGTCCTTGCGCAGCAGCCCTTCGAAACTGCCCTTCAGGGACTTGGCCAGGCGCGCGCTGAGATGCTGCAGCGTGACCAGGTCGCCGAACGGATTCAGGTTGGCCGTCCCCAGCACCGGCGCGTGTTCCGCGCTGGTCCGGGGGCGTTCCCGCCGATCGGCCGAGCCGTCTGGTGAAGGGCTGTTAACCATGCCCGTTCACTGAACGATGAAATTGGTAAAGTAGACGTTACTAACCCCGCCAAAACCTTCCTTTTCCTTCAAAACGCCGTTGATTGCCTTGGCCAGCCGGTCCTGGATGTGGCGCTTGCCCTCGGCCGTGAACACCTCGTCCTCGGTCGTCTCGCCCAGCGCCATCAGCACCGCCGAGCGAATCGCGATCTCATGCGTCTTGATGTTCTCGAGGACGCGCTCGTCATAGGGCGTCGACACCGCGATGCCGACCTGGACGAAATGGACGCTGTCCTGGAGGTTGGAGGTGAACTCCTTCTCCATCGGATAATAGCTCGACGCGTATTTGTCGCCGCCTTCGCCCTTGGGCGTCGGCTTGCCGCCATGGCCAGGGGCCTCGCCGCCCTCTTCACCGCCATGGCCGCCCTCGCCGCCTTCCTTCATCGAGGCGCGCTTCTCGTCGCTCTTGGGCACGAGATGCGGCTCGTCCTTCTCCTCGGCGTGCGCCGCAGCGCTGAACCAGCCCGCCTGCATGCCGTAGAAGGCCGCGCCACCGCCGCCGCCGAGCAGCACGACCGGCAGGCCGACGAGCAGCAGCAGGTTCTTCTTTTTCTTCTTCGGCGCCTCGGTGGCGCCCGCATCCTTGATATCGGCCATCATCTATCTCCGCGGGCCTCAGGCGACCCGTTCATCCTGACTGGTGGAAGAGGACGCCTCGCGCCGCTGACCGGGCAGCGGCGCCGAAGGCTGGTTGCGCTGGGGCTGCGCATCCTGGCGCTGGCCCTGATTCATCTGCGAGCTGGCGGTGTTCGTACCGGTGCCGCCGCCATTGGAGCCGGCCGCATTGGTATCGACGCTGGTCGAGCCGATACGGATGCCGCGCTCCTGCGCGATCTCGGCAAGCTTGGGCTGGGCGTCGGCGATCAGCTGGCGCGCCGACTGGGTATCGGTGCTGAACTGGACATGCAGCCCGGCATCGTCCTGGCGGATCGCGATATCGACCTTGCCGAGCCCTTCGGGCATCAGGCTGATCTTGGTCTCGCGGACGGGCGCGGCATCGCGCAGCGCCTCGATCCGATCGAGCATCTTCGCGGTCCATTCCTGATGCTGCGTGTCGAGCGGCGCATCCTGTGCCTGACCGGCGGCTGCAACGGCGAAAGTGGTCTGGGTACCGGTCGTCGGCGCGGCGAGCGTGGAAAGCGCGGATTGCGGATCGCCTGCGACGGTCGCACTGCCCTGCGTGCGCGGGCGATCGAAGGCGGCGAAGATCTGATCCGCGACCGACGGCGACGCGATAGCAGCGCCTTGCGCCTCAGCCGGTGTGACATCGGCGATCGACAGCTTCTGCGGCACCGCCGGCTTGTCGAGCGTGATCCGCACTACCGGCGCCTCTGCCGCGGCCTGGCGCAGCTCGCGCGGGGCCTGGGGCAGCGGAGCCTGGGATACCGGCCCGGCATCGGCGGCCGCGTCCGCAATCGTGGTCGTCACGGCAGTGGCCATGGCAGCTTCGACGGCGGGATCGACCGGCACGGCGCGCGCGGCTTGCACGGCGGGACCCGTAGCAGGTGAGGGCCCTGAAGCGACGACAGCGTCGGCTACGGGCTGGCGCGGCGCAGGCACGGCGGGACCCGCTTCGGCCACCGGCTTCGCTTGCGGCACCGCCGGCGCGGCGACCTGCGGGGCGGCCGCCTCGGCACTGGTCGCCTTTGTCGGCGCATCGACGGCCGGCATTTCCGGCAGCGCAACCTCGGCCCGGGCATGGCGCTTGCCGCCTCCCTCGACGGTGACCGCCGACGCGACCTCGGCCTGCGCCTCGGGTTCGACTGCCGGCGTGGCTGCGGTGGCGAACCAGGCGAAAGGCGGGGGTGGCGCGTCCTCGGCGCTCGCATCCTTGTCGCCGCCATCGGCCTCGGCGCCAGCCTGCTCCTCGCTGCGCCCCTCCAGGCCCAGCACGGCATCCGGCAATTCCTTGCCGCACTCGGCAACATCCTGCCGGCCGGGCACCAGGACCGCCGCTTCGCCCGGCTTGCCCTGGGGAGCGGCGACAGGCGCGGCGATCTTGGGCATCAGCGCTCCCAGGGCCAGCGCAAAGCCGCTCACATCCGCGGAAATCGCGGCATTCGGCTTGACGGGCCCTACGGTTACAGTGGGAAGCGCGGTGGCGAGCTGGATCAACTTCTGGTCCCCGTGAAACTGGTTCACGGAGTACTCAGCAAATATCGTGCCGATTTTTGCCCATGGGCGGAAGCTGCTCGAGCTCGCGCAATGCCTTGAGCGCGGCATCGGCTTCGGCACGGGTAATCAGCTTCTCGATGGCGTTCTGGTCGCGCCGCGCCTCACGCGTGGCGGCACGGGCCATTTCCAGGCTCTGCTCGGCGACTTCGACCCGCTTGTCGGCGGCAAAGGCGGACTGGTGGAGACGGTCGCGGAAATGCGCAGCGGCGGCGAGGCTCGACGCCGATTCGGAAGCGCTGGGCGCGGGCGCGACGTTCGCGGCGAGGTTAGCGATACGCTCGCGAAGCTTCGCTTCCTGATCGACCTTGGCGAGCGCACGAACCTCGTCGGCGCGCACCAGATCGAGCTGGAGCGTACGGACGCGGAGCAACCGGTCGAGCTTCTTGACCGACCTAGCCATGACCGAAGACGCCGACCAGCTCGGTCACGGCATCGGGCAGCGAGACGATCTCGTCGGATGCCTGGCGGATATATTCCATCACCGCCGGGTGGCAGGCGATCGCCGCGTCGATCTCGGGATCGGCGCCGGCGCGATAGGCACCCATCAGGACGAGGTCGCGATTCTCTTCATAGGTCGCGAGATGGCGGCGCAGCACGCGGGCGGCGGCGACATGATCTCTGGGCACGATATCGGTCATCACGCGGCTGACCGAGGGGCCGAGATCGATCGCGGGATAGACGCCGCGTTCGGCAAGCGCGCGGCTGAGCACGATATGGCCGTCGAGGATCGAGCGGGCCGAATCGACCACCGGATCATTGCCGTCATCACCATCCGCCAGCACCGTGTAGATCGCAGTGATCGATCCGCCGGTATGGACGTCGGTGCCGGCGCGCTCGATCAGGCTGGGCAGCATCGCGATGGCCGAGGGCGGATAGCCGCGCGCGGATGCCGGCTCGCCCAGCGCCAGGCCGATCTCGCGGCCGGCATGGGCGACGCGGGTGAGCGAATCCATGATAAGCAGCACCTTCTTGCCCTCGGCGCGGAACGCCTCGGCAATGGCAGTGGCGCGCAAGGCACCGCGAATGCGGAGCACCGGCGAATGATTGGCGGGCACCGCGACGACCACCGAGCGCGCACGGGCGGCGCCGGCGACCTTGGTCTCGAGGAAATCGGCGACTTCACGGCTACGCTCGCCGATCAGGCCGATGACGATCACGTCGGCCTGGGCGGCGCGGACCATCATGCCGAGCAGCACCGACTTGCCGACGCCCGAGCCGGCCATGATGCCGACGCGCTGGCCCTGGCCGATGGTGAGCAGCCCGTTGATCGCGCGCACCCCGACATCGAGCGGCTGGAGCACGCGGCCACGGTCCAGGGGCGACTGGAGCTTGCCGGCGAGCGGCCAGCTACCCGCGCCGCGGATCGGGCCGAGCCCGTCGATCGGCTTGCCCGAGCCATCGACGACACGACCGAGCATCGCCGCACCGACTTCCGCTTCGCCCGGCGCGCCGATCGGGCGGACCGGGGCGTTGGGGAGCAGGGCGGCGGGGCCACCAAGGTTCATCAGCAAGGTCTTGCCGGCGCGGAAGCCGATCACCTCGGCTTCGACCCGACTGTCGCCATCGCCGATCGCGCAGACCGTGCCGACGGGAAGCTGGAGGCCGACCGCCTCCATCAGCAGCCCGTCATAGGAGGACAGGCGTCCGGAGATGCGCGGGCGCGGGGCGAAATCGCTGCCGCCCAACCCCTGCAGATAGTCTTCGGCGAACAGGTTCAGCATGCGGGCGGAATCGGCACGCGGTCGATCGCCTGGGCGAGCTGTTCGAGCCACAGATCGGGGCCGTCCTCGACGATGGTCGAGGCGCTTTCGATGACGAAGCCGCCGCGCTGGACATGCGGATCGCCGACCGGGAAGACGCTGGCGGGCAGCTTGCCCTGGACGAAGGCGACATCGTCGGGATTCAGGCGAAGCAGCGCGGATTCGGCGCTGTCGGCGAGCAGGTCGACCGCGGCGTTGATCCGGGTGGCGAGGACATCGGGCGCGACGCCGACTTCGCCGACCAGCCTGGTGACCAGGTGGAGCACGGTCTGGCGGAGCTGGCCGGCCATGCGATCGCGATCGAAATGGGCACCGCTGGCGAGCGCGGCCGAGACCTGATCGAGCAAGGCCGTCTCGCGCGCGCGGACGGCATCGGCCTCTACCAGTGCGGCGGCATGGCCTTCCGCGAAACCGGCATCATGCGCGGCGGCGATCGGATCGATGAACGGGCCCGGCTCGACATGGTGCTGCGTGTCGGCGGCGAAGGGATCCCAGCCTTCGGTGGGATTGGCCTGGGGATTGGCGGGCGCGAAGTGGCGCGGCTGGGCCGGCGCTTCCTCGAACACACGGCGGCCGATCCGGTCGACCTCCGACGGCGCGAAGCCGACCCCGTCGCCAAAGGCGCGGGCCAGGACATGTTCGGCGGCGCGTATCCGCCCGGAAAAGCCCGGTGCGAACTCAGACATAGTCGTCGTCCCCGCCCTTTGACGGCATTTGCAGCGTGCCGTCCTTTACCAGGCCGCGCGCGATGGCGATCATCGCCTTCTGCGCATCGAGGACATCGGCCATCTTCATGGGCCCAAGCGATTCCATCTCGTCGCGGATGCCATCGGCGGCACGGCTCGACATGCAGCCCAGGAAGCGTTCGCGCACCTCTTCCTCGACGCCCTTGAGCGACTTGACCAGGATCGTGGTGTCGATGTTGCGGATGAGCGTCGACAGGTTCTTGTCGTCCAGCTCGAGCAGGTTGTCGAAGACGAACATCGCCTCCTCGATCGCACGGGCGACCTCGCGGTCGATCTTGGCGAGCTTGGGCATGACGCGCTGCTCGGTGATCTTGCGGGCGCCGGACAGGATCTTGGCCGCTTCGCGCGTGCCGCCGAGCTGGAGTCCGCCGCTCGACTTGCGGCCGCCCATGCCGGCACGGCCCTGGAGCATCGTCTTGAGGGTCTCGATCGCCTCGGGCGGGATCGGGCCGAGCTTCGCGATGCGGCGCAGGATCTGCGGCTGCGCGGCTTCGGGCAGATGCTCGAACACCTTGGCGGCGATATCGGGATCGAGATTGGCGAGCAGCACCGCGGCGATCTGCGGATGCTCGTTCTCGATCATCCCGGCGATCTCCTCGGGCTCGAACCAGTCGAGCCATTCGATCGAGGCCGCCTGGCTGGCTGGCATGACGCGGGCGAGCACGCCCGAGGCACGCTCGGGGCCGAGCGCCTTGTTCATGATGCTCTCGATCCGGGGCGCAGGATCGAAGGTGACGCCGGTGCGCTCGCGTGCCTTGAACACGAAATCGTCGAGGACGATCTCGACCTCGGCTTCGCTGACATCGGCGACGTTGAACATCGCCTTGCCGAGCGAACGCACCTCTTCCGGGTCCAGCTTCTGGAGGATGGCCGCAGCCTCCTCCTCGCCGACCAGCATCATCAGGACCGCGGCGCGCTCGACACCGTTGAAGCTGCGGATGGCGTTCATTGCGCGTCTGCCTTGATCATGTCGCGCACCGCCAGAGCGGCGCGGGCCGGATTGTCGCGCGTGAAGCCGCGGACCAGGCCGACGCGCTCGTCATAGCTGTTGCCGGCGCTTTCGAGCATGTCGATCGAGACCGGCGGGGCGCCCGGGCCGGCTTCCTCGCCGGACGGACCGCTCATCGACAGCGCCGGACGGTTGCCGGCGCCGGCAGGCTCCTCGCGCTTCTTGAGCAACGCCTTGGTGAGCGGGCGGACGCCGAGGAAGAGGACGAGCAGCGCGATTACCAGCGCAGTGGCGTTGCGCGCGGCGAGCGGAACCCAGGGCGCGTCATACCAGGCCGGCCCCTTGTCGGCGGCATCGGCAGTGGTGGTGAACTTGCGGCTGATCACGGTGACCTGATCGGCGCGGCCCTGATTATAGCCGACCGCAGCCTGGACCAGCTGGGTGACCTGCTGGATCTCGACCTGCGAGCGCGGCTTGCCCGATTCCTCGCGCAGCAGCACAGCGACCGAGAGGCGCTTGATGCCGCCCGGGGCCTGGCGGGTGACCGAGACCTGCTTGCCGGTCTCATAGGTGCGGGTGAAGCTATCGCTCTGCTTCTGCGGCGTCGCCTGGCTGGCGCCGGTGGCAGTGGTGGCACCGGGCGCGGCAGCGGCGCCGGGCGTCGGCTGGGCGTTGGGCGCGGTGATCGTGCTGGCGGGCGGCGGCGTGTTGGAGAGCGCGCCGGGAATGCCGCCGGGAGCCTGGCCATCCTTGGAGCCGGTCCAGGCGCCCTGCTCGGCGGCGAGGACGGCGCCTTCCTTGTCATAGCTTTCGCGGGTCGCCTGGTTCTCGTCCAGGTCGACATCCGCCTGGACTTCGGCGGTGAAGTTGCCTGCGCCGACCAGCGGGGTCAGCAGCTGGACGAGCTGCTCGCGATACTTGTCCTCAATGCGGCGCTGATAGTCGATGCGGGCGTCGCTGGCCGAATTGGCGTCGCCGCCCTTCTTCGAGAGCAGGGCACCCATCTGGTCGACGATGGTGACACCCTCCGGCGCCATGCCGGGGACCGACGAGGCGACGAGGTTGACGATCGCGCGGGTCTGCGCGTCGCCGAGCGCGCGGCCGGGTTGGAGCTTGAGGATCACCGAAGCGGTGGGCTGCGCCTTGTCGCGCACGAAGACGCTGGCCTCGGGGGTGGCGAGGTGGACGCGGGCCTCGGCGACCGAATCGATCTCCTCGATCGAGCGGGCGAGCTCGGTCTCGCGGGCCTGGCGCAGGCGCTCGCCCTCGACGGCGCGGGAAACGCCCATCGGGAGCTGGTCGAGGATCTGGTAGCCGCCAGGCGCTGCCTTGGGCAGGTTCTGGCTGGCGAGCAGCATCCGGGCCTTGTGGAAATCATCCTCGGCGACGGTGATCGAACCCGAGCTGTCGATGCTCGACTTGATGCTGGCGCCGTCGAGCGCAGTGGTGATCGCCGCCTTGTCGGCATCGGTCACGTTGGCGAACAGAATCCGCTGCGGCGGGGTCGAGACCAGCGACCAGGCGAGGAAGCCGGCGGCGACCAGGCCGATCAGGAAGATCAGCGGCATCGCGCGCTTCACGGCGGGCTGGGCGAGGATGCCGCGCATCTGGGCGAGCGGCGCGCCGAAACGGCCCGCGGAGGCAGGCAGGAGGGGCGCATCGGTGGAGGTGAGGGCGTTGCTCATGGATTACACCGGCATGCTCATGATGTCCTTGTAAGCGGACAGGAGTTTGTTGCGGACCTGCAGGGTCGCCTCGAAGCCGACCGAGGCTTGCTGGCGGGCGAGCATCACCTTGGCGATGTCCACGGTCTCGCCGCGTTCATAGGCCTCGGACAGTGCACCGGCCTGAGCCTGGGACTGGTTGACCTGCTTGAACGCCTCTTCCATCGACGAGGTGAAGCTGGTCGACTTGGTGCCCGAGGCGCCGGTGATCGTGCCGGCGGGCGTCTCGTTGGCCTTGGCGAGCGCGGCGTTGCGCTCGAGGATCTGGGCGCGGAGCGCCATGACCCGATCGACGCTCATCGCGCCGCCGCCGATACCGTCAACGCCGCTCATGCCGAAGCCCTCGCCTTACCGAAGTCGATGCTCTCGCCCTGCTCGCGCGCCTTGGCGAGGCGGTAGCGCAGGGTGCGCTCGGAGATGCCGAGCCGCTTCGCCGTCTCGATCCGGCTGCCGCCGCATTCGGCGAGCACGTCGCGGATCGCCGCGAATTCGTGGATCTGGACGATGTTCGACAGCGTGCCCGCAGTCTCGACCTCGATACGGCGCGCCACGGGGCGGTCGAAGATCAGGTGCTCGGGATCGATGGTGCGGCCGCCGCAGAGCAGCAGCGCGCGCTGGATGACATTCTCGAGCTCGCGGACATTGCCGGGCCAGTCATGGCCAAGAAGCGCGTCGAGCGCGGCGTTCGAGATCCACGGCATCGCGCCGCGGCCGCCGGCGTGGCGCACGACCATCGCGGCCGACAGCGCGGCGATGTCGCCGGGGCGATCGGCGAGCGCGCGGGTGGCGAGCGGGAAGACCGAGAGGCGATAGTACAAGTCGGCGCGGAAGCGGCCGGCGGTGACTTCGCCCTGCAGATCGCGGTTGGCGCAGGCGATGACGCGGACGTCGACCTTCTCCGGCATGGTCCCGCCGATCGGCACGACTTCGCGCTCCTGCAGCACGCGGAGCAGCTTGGCCTGAAGGTTAAGCGGCATCTCGGCGATCTCGTCGAGCAGCAGGGTGCCGCCATGCGCGGCGCGGAAGAAGCCCTGGCCGCCCGAGGAGGCACCGGTGAACGCGCCCTTCTGGTGGCCGAACAGCATCGCCTCGAGCATCGTCTCGGGCAGCGCCGCGCAGTTGATCGCCACGAACGGCCCGTCCTTGCGGGCGGAGTTGTGGTGGATCGCGCGGGCCAGCACTTCCTTGCCGGTGCCCGTCGGGCCGTTGATCAGCACGGTGATGTCGGATGCGGCGACGCGCTCGGCCAGCGCGAGCAGCGCTAGGCTCTCGGGATCGGCGGCGACGGGCTCGTGCGGGCCGCGCAGCAGCGCGGTCGCGAAGCCGGCACCGACCGCGGCGTCGTCCGAGGTATAGGAAAGGCGGGCGGGGTTGCCGTCGCCGAACGCGATCGCCTGGCGGCCTTCGTCGCCGAGGATCAGCGTGCGCGCGGCGGCCGGGGGCACTTCGCCTTCCGCCACCAGGAACAGGTCATGCGCGCTCGCGCGGCCGTCCTCGCCCGCGCCGATCGCAAAGCCCTGGGCCCGCAGCGACGAGACGAGCGCATATTTCTGGCGAAGCACGGCGGCCGACGGAAGGATGGATCGCATTGTTACCCCCTGAGACACATCCCCTTTTGAGACTAATCTGGTTAACGACGCGTAAAATTGCCCATTTCGAGACCGCTTTGGTCCGGGCGCGTCTACGCGTGCGCACGTAGAGCCGAAATTTTTCGCTTAAGCCGGGCGAAAGCCGGCCGTTCCTTGCCTTGGCGGCTCCGAGCTCCCGTTCAGGGGGGTACGCGGGAAGCCGACGAGCATGGAGTAACGAACATGACTGTTATCGCGACCAACACCGCGGCGCTGCGCGCCGCCAATGCTTCGAGCGGCGCCAACAAGGCGCTGAGCACTGCCATGGAGCGCCTGTCGACCGGCAAGCGCATCAACAGCGCGAAGGACGACGCCGCCGGCCTGGCGATCGCCAACACCATGACCGCGTCGATCCGCGGCATGAACCAGGGCATCCGCAACGCCAATGACGGCATCTCGATGGCGCAGACCGCAGAAGGCGCTCTGAGCGAAGTCACCAACATGCTGCAGCGTATCCGCGAGCTGGCCGTCCAGTCGGCTTCGGGCACCTATTCGGACGACGACCGCAGCAACCTGCAGACCGAAGTGACCGCGCTCACCACGCAGATCACCAACATCCTGAGCAACACCACCTTCAACGGCGTCGCCCTGTTCGACGGCACTGCGGGTGATTCGGGCTCGGTCACCATCCAGGCCGGCGCCAACGCCGCCGACAAGGTGACCCTGGACTTCAGCGACATCGACCTCGACGACGCCGTCGCGGTCGACATCTCGGACGCGGACGGTGCGGAAGACGCGCAGACCACGATCGACGACGCTCTGAAGACCGTGAACACCGCCCGCGCCAGCCTCGGCGCCGGCCAGAGCCAGCTCGAGTCGGTGGTGAACAACCTGCAGTCGAACGTGGCGAACCTTAGCGACGCCCGCAGCCGGATCGAGGACACCGACTTCTCGACCGAAACCGCGGCGCTCGCCAAGGCACAGATCCTCTCGCAGGCTTCGACGGCGATGCTCGCCCAGGCGAACCAGAGCCAGCAGACGGTTCTTTCGCTTCTCCGATAAGCGCGTGCCGGTCGGGGTGTCACCCCCCTGACAGGCGCCGCGGCCGGTCACCCCTTGCCATACCAAGGGGGCGCATGGGGAACCCCGGTGGTCGCGTACCACCGGGGTTTTTCTTTGCGCATGTTCCCGTGCGCTCCACGCGGACCGGAATGTCGAGATGGATCGGCCGGTTCCCGGCGAAGGCCGGGGCCCAGTTGCAATGTCGTTCGAGAGGTTCCAGCGCCGACGATAGGGCGCTGGGGAACCGTAAAGCCGATGAACGCCCGGGCTTACTTCTTCTCCGGCCGGCCGCCCGGTTTCCATTCAGGCTTGGCGGCGCTGTTGGCCAGCGACTGGAGCGGCGCAACCAGCGACTGGATCGCGCGGGTCATGAACGCGATGTCGAGATTCTCCAGCGTGTCCTGCGCGGTGTGATAGTTGGGCGTGACCGCCCAGCCCGAGATGGTGTGCGCCACCACCCCGCGCACCGCGAGCGAATAATTGTCCGAACGCTCGAAGAAATGCTGGTCCGGATAGGGATCGGAAGTGACCAGCGCGCCATGCGCCTTGAGCGTCTCGCCCAGGGTCGAGCGCTCGAAGCCGGTCATCATCATCGTGCCGGCGGGAAGCTTGGGATCCTGCGCGCCGATCATCTCGATCTCGATATTGGCGACGATCTGGTCGAGTGGCACCGGCGGGTGATCGCCGAAATAGCTGGAGCCATAGCCGCCGATCTCCTCGCTGCCATAGGCGACGAACAGCAGACCGCGCTTGGTCTGCTTCGCCGCGGCCATGGCGCGGGCGAGCTCGAGCACCGCAGTGGTTCCCGAGGCATCGTCATTGGCGCCGTGCATGATCGTGCCGTCGGGCCGCACGCCGAGGTGATCGAGATGCGCGCTGACCAGGATCACGCCCGCCTTGGGATCGCTGCCCGGCAGCCAGCCGATCGCATTGGTGGTGATCGCTTCTTCCTTCACCACCGGCAGCACGAAGCTGACGGGCGCGCCGGCCAGGGCGATCGCCTTGTCGAAATCGGCCGAGGGCAAAGTCGCGAGCGCGGCGTAGCTCGGCGGCGCCTTGCCCTCGAGCCCGGCGGGCAGGCGCGGCTTGCCGCCCAGGCCCTTGACCATGTTCTGGGTCATCTCGCTCTCGCGGACGATGACCAGCTTGACGCCCACGGCAGTGGCGGCGCGAACCAGCGCCATCGGCGAGCCCTTGCCGCCGGTGACGAACAGCACGTCGACATGCGGGACCTTGGCGGGATCCTCGCCGTCGAACACCGCCGAAGTGCCCGAGACCGGATCGACCGAGCCGACCAGCACGGTAGGCGCTGCCGCCGGCTTGCCGCCGATCGTCAGCGTCGCCGGGCCGCCGGCCGCATAGCGGATGATCTTCGCGGGCTGCAGATAACCGGGCATGCCCGGCGCCGGCTTGAGCCCATAGCCTTCGAACTGCGAGGCGACATAAGCGGCGGCGATCGCCTCATCGCGGGTGGCGCTGCCGCGGCCCTGCAACGCATCGCTGGCAAGGAAGCTCTCATGCGCGCGGACCCATTCGGGGCGGACGGTCCATTTGTCCTGCGCGAGCGCCGGCGAGGCCGTCATTGCGAACGCCAGCGCGCCGGCCAGGAACAGATGCTTGGTCACGTGAAATCCCCCGAATTGTTCGGGGCGGATGTGTGCGGCATGCGCCGGGGCCGCGCAAGCGGGGCGCGGGCGGAAAGTTTCGAAAGTTACGATTTGGCGCCGCAGCACAGTTATCCCGGCGAAAGCCGGGATGACGGATTATGTCAGCCTTCGCGCGAGGCCCTTTTTCAGCTTCGCATGCGCCGAGGCCTTGATCTGGCAGATGCGCGCGGCGCCGACGCCGAGCACCTGGCCGATCTCCTCGAGGTTCAGTTCCTCGACATAATAGAGCTGGATCACCTGCTGCTCGCGCTCGGGGAGTTCGGTGATCGCAGCGATCAGTGCCTGGCGCTGGTCGCTTTCGGCGAGCTGGTCGAAGGCATTGGGCTCGTCGGACATGAACCAGGGGCTCTCGTCCGAATAGGTGTCGTCGATCGAATCGAAGCGCACCGCCTCGGCATTGGCATAGTCGGTGCGCAGCTTCTCGGTCGTGACGCCGAGCCTGGCCGCGACCTGGTCGTCATCGGGCGCATGGCCCAGCTCCTGGGTCAGCACCGATACCGCCTCCTGATAGGCCTTGCGCCGGCGCATCGCCCCGCGCGTGGTCGTCGCCTGGCGGCGCAGCTCGTCGATCATCGCGCCGCGCAGCCGGGTGGCGAGATATTGCTCGAAGGTCACCTGCCCGCGATCCTCGAAGCTCCCCGCCGCCTCGATCAGCGCGACCAGCCCGACCTGGATCAGGTCCTCGACCTCGACCAGCGAGCTCATCGAACCATGGATGTGCCAGGCGATGCGGCGGACCAGCGGCAGGTGCTTGCGCACCAGCGCCTCCGGATCGCGATGCGGCGTGGTCGGCGTATAGACTAGGGGCGAGAGAGCCAGTGATGCCATGGCGTCAAGTTTCCCTGGGGTGAAAGCATTCATGCGGGCAGCGCCTCCGGCGCACCGATCACGGCGATGACTTCGACGGCCTTGTCCTCGGGCACTTCGAAGAAGCTCATCACCGGCGTGTCGGGCAGGACGTTGCGGACGAGCTTGCGGATCGCGATGCGGATCGAAGGCTGGACGACAAGTGCGAAGGGCTTGGCCTCGGCGATTAGCGGCTGGGCGGCGCGCTGGAGCGCATCGGCGATGCGGCGGCCGAGATCGGGCTCGATCGTGTGGCGGCGCGACGGATCGGAACGAACCGCCTGGCCGAGCAGCGCTTCGAGCTGGCCTTCGAGTGTCATCACCCGCAGCGGCTCGCGCACGCCGCACAGGCGCTGGATGATCAGCGGGCCGAGCTCGGGACGGATCAGCTCGATCAGCTCCTCGGCATCGAGCGTGCGCTGGGCGGCGACTGCGATGGCGGCGGCGATGCGACGGAATTCCTTGAGCGGGATGCTCTCGGCGAGCAGGCCGCGCAGGATCTGGGTGAGCGTGGTGAGCGGCACCGGCGCCGGGGTGAGCGCCGCGACCAGCTGGGGCGAGCGCTCCTTGAGCCCTTCGAGCAGCGACTGGACCTCATCGGCGCCGAGCAGATCGGACGCGTTCTGGATCAGGCACTGGTTGAGGTGCGTGGCGATCACCGTGCCCGGATCGACGACGAGATAGCCAAGGCCGATCGCAGCATCCGAATCGCCTTGGGCGATCCACATCGCGTCGAGCCCGAAGGTCGGGTCCTTGACCTGCTTGCCCTGGAGGCGGCCGGCGGCCTGGCCGGTGTCGATCGCCAGCACCTCGTCGGGCGAGACATTGTCCTCGGCCATGACGACGCCGCCGATGACGATGCGATAGGTGAAGGGCGCGAGGTTGATGTCGTCGCGCACGCGCACCTGCGGGACGACGAAGCCGAGCTCCTTGGAGAGCTGGCGGCGCACCCCGGTGATCCGGCCCATCAGCGGGCCGCCGCGACGCTCGTCGACCAGCGGCACCAGGCCGTAGCCGATGTCGAGCATCACCTGCATGTTGTCGGTGACTTCGTCCCAGCCGATCTTCGACAGGTCGGTCGGCTCGGCCGGGGGCGCGGCGACAATCTTCGGACGGAGCGAAACCTTGCGGAGGTGCCAGGCGGCGAAGCCCGCGCCCGCGGCGGCCGGCAGCATCAGGAAATGCGGCATGCCCGGGAAGACGCCGAGCAGGCCGAGGATGACCGCGACCGGGGTCCAGGTCTTGTGGCTGGCGAACTGGCTGCCGATCTGGCCAGCGAGATCGTCGCTCGACTTGACGCGGGTGACGATGGCGGCGGCCGCGATCGAGAGCAGCAGCGCCGGAACCTGGGCGACCAGCGCGTCACCGATGGCGAGCAGGACATAGGTCGAGGCTGCCTCGCCCACCGCCATCTGGTGGCTGGCGACGCCGAGGATCAGGCCGCCGACCACGTTGATCGCGAGGATCAGCAGGCCGGCGATCGCATCGCCCTTCACGAACTTGGACGAACCGTCCATCGCGCCGTAGAAATCGGCTTCGGTCGAGACTTCGAGGCGCTTGGCGCGGGCATCGTCGGGAGTGATCAGGCCGGCATTGAGATCGGCGTCGATCGCCATCTGCTTGCCGGGCAGGGCATCGAGGGTGAAGCGGGCCGACACTTCGGAGACGCGGCCGGCGCCCTTGGTCACCACGATCATGTTGATGATGACGATGACGGCGAACACGACCAGACCGACGACATAGTCGCCGCCGATCATGAAGGTGCCGAACGCCTCGATCACATGGCCGGCGGCGCTTTCGCCCTCATGGCCATGGACCAGCACGACGCGGGTCGAGGCAACGTTGAGACCGAGGCGGAACAGCGTGGCGAACAGCAGCACGGTGGGGAAGGCGGAGAAGTCGAGCGGCTTCTGCGCGTTCAGCGCCACCATCAGCACCGCGAGGCTGATCATGATGTTGAGGATGAAGAAGGCGTCGAGCAGGAAGGCCGGGATCGGCACCACCATCAGCGCGACGAGCAACAGGATCGCGCCGGGCAGCGCGAAGCTCTTGGCGGCGGGCACTGCGCCTGCGGGAAGCGACATGGCAGACACTAGGGGTTACGCTCCCAGGTTCGCGAGCATGAGATAGGCGAGGCGGGCGTTTTCCGGCGTCGGGCGCAGCGGATCGATGCGGCGGCCGAGCGGATCGCTGGCATTGGCGCCCTGCGAGACATTGAGCTGGGCGAGTGTGTTCTGCACCCAGTGCCGGTCGCTATCGACAGCGCCGTTGCCGAGTACGACTTCATTGTCGCCATCGCTCCAGGCGCGGGCGGCGGCGCTGAAACTGCCATCCAGGCCGTCCGAGGCGAGGCCGCTGGCACCGCCTGCGGCAGCGCCCTGGTCGAGCTTGCCGGCGAAGCGGCTGTAGATCTCCGAAAGCGTGCGCGGCTGGCCGTTCGAAGCGTAGAACACGCTGCGATTGGCGCGTGCGGCGGCGGGGAACATGCTGGCGCCGGTGCGGCCCGGGCTCTCCGCCATCGCGCTCAGGAACTTGTCGGCGCCGCCCAGGCCCAGAAAGTGCGCCATATAAAGGTCGGTGCCGGTGGCCGGGCGGCCAAGGCTGTCCTCGAGCGACGCCTTGTTGTCGGCGGCATGCTCGGCGGCCATCAGCGAGGCGGTCTGCGGATCGCTGCGCAGGTTGAGGATCGCGCTGCGGGCGGCGGGATCACTCACCACATAGCGCCCGGTGCTGGTCTGCTTGATGCTGTCGGCGGCCCAGGACAGGCCGTGCTCGGCGCCGTGCTGCTTGACCACGCCGAGCCAGCTCTGCTCGATGAACTGGTAGAGGCCGGTCGCCGAGGAGGTGCCGGCGCGCGCGTCCGCCTTCAACCCGCTCTCGACCTGTGCCTGGCCGAGCAGATAGTTGAAGTCGATGCCGGTCTTGCGGCTCGCCGCGGCGATCGCCGTCTGGACGCTTGCCCTGGTATTGACCGAAGTGACGCTCATCTGGTCCTGATCCGGATTGCCCTTATTCGGGGCTATCGGAGCAAGTACCGTGCCAGTTCTGGTTAATGCGGGTTAGGGACGCCCGCTCAGGCGAGGGCGTAGCCGCCGGCCTTGTAGGAAGGCGCCTGCTGACCGGAAAGGATTTGCAGGCGGCGGCGAACATTTGCCGCCATCAGGTTCACATAGATGCGGCAGGTCTCGTTGAGCTTGTGCGCTTCCGCCGCCAGCTCGCGGATCTCGGGGCCCGGAGCCTCGCCGTCATAGAGTGCCACCGTGTCGATCGCGGCAAGCTTGGCCTGGGTGGCCTTTTCCAATCCGGCGACATCGCTCGCCTTCAGCGCCGCAATCTCGGCATGGAGGCATTCGATCACCTGGATGAGCGCGTCGCGCCGGGTCATTGGTTCGGCTTCCATTCGAGCTTGTACGCGAGCAGGCGGTCGGCGATCTCGGCCGGATAGAGCGGGAAGCGCTTCTCCTGGATCGCCTTGCGGATCCGGGCGACGCGCTCGGCATCGACCGGCGGCTGGGCCGCCTCGCTGCTCGCTATATCCGCCGCGGCGCTCTGCACCGCCGGCGTGTCGCTTGCCACCGGACGCACCGAAGCGACCCGGGCAGCGGGTTCAACGGGCACAGTGCGACGGTCGGTAACCGCGCCTGCCTTCGTGCCGATTGATTCCACCATTGCCTGCAATCCTCGCTATGCCTGCAGCCCTTCAAACGGCCGCCGCACGCGAAACTTTACCGAAAAATTTCAGCCACCCTCGGCATAGCCCGGCAGGCGCGCGCGGCCGGGCTCGATCGCGATCGCCTGGATCGGCGGCTGCTTGTCGTCGACCTTCACACTGATCCGGCCGCCGGCGGGCGCGTCGTTCACCGCGACGCCCTGGCGCGAGATCGAGAAGCCCTCCGACCCCGCCTCGACCGTGACGGCATCGCCGCGCTTGATCACCGGCTCGGCCTTCACCGCCACCGGCGGGCGGACGACGATATTGGCGGGCATCGGCGCGGGCAGGGCAGCCTTGGGCCGGGGCACGGCCGCGACCGGAACGAAGATCTTCCAGGCCGGCGCCATGCAGCGGACCACGACCGCGTCATGACCCTCGCTGCGCCATTCGAGCTGCGGCGCGGCGCAGCGGGTGAGCTTCAGGCGCGCATCGATCGGCGCGATCGCCCCACCCTGCTCGCCGACCGACTTGCCGGTAAACTGCGCGACGACGGTATCGAGCACCGCAGTCGACTGGAAATCCTGCGCGCCGGCGGGCGCGGCGGCGATCATGGCAATGGCGAGGAGCATCTTCTTCTCCTTGTGGAAAGAGCGGCAAGGGGCGGCAATTGCCGGACGGCAAATCATTGCCGCCCCCCTTCAAAGCCGAGGGCGAGGACGGCGCGGCGCTGGCCGCGCCCGGTGGAAATCACGATGCGCGACGGATCGATCGCATGCTCGCGGATGAGCAGCGCGGCGACCGCACGGGCACGATCGGCAGCCAGGATCGGCCCGCTGCCGGTGGCCGGATCGACGTCCTGCGCCGACCCATCGACTTCGCCGGTGATGCGCAGGCGGGTACGCGGATCGCGCGCAGCACTGCGTGCCCATTCGAGCGCTGAGGCCGTATCGACCGGCACGGCCGAGCCCGGTGCGAAGCCGGTTGCAGTGGCGATATCGACCGGCATCGGCGCCGGCACTGCCACGCTTTCACTCGCGCCGAAGCCCGAACGGATGCCCGCGGCGAGCTTCATCGGATCGACCTGGCTGGCCTGGAGGAAGACGAAGAAGCCGACGAGCAGCAGCGACAGATCGGCCAGGGTGACCAGCCAGGGCGCGCGCGTGGGCTCCTCGTCGTCGAACACGGTCACGCCGCGATCTCCTTGAGCGTACCGCTGCCCGGCTCGATCCCGGCAAGCGTGGCCAGTGCCGGCTGGAGGCGGAGCCGCTCCTGCGCCTCATGCCGGGCACGGCGCTTGAGCCGCGTTGCGACGGGCAGCAGTGCAAGATTCGCGAGCAGCGCGCCATAGAGCGTCGCGAGCAGCGCCACGGCCATCGCGCCGCCGATCGCCTGGGGGTCCTTCATCGCGGCGAACATGCCGACCAGGCCGATCAGCGTGCCGACCATGCCCATCGCCGGCGCAAGCTCGGCAGCGCCCGACCAGACTTCCCAGCCGCCACGATGCCGCTCGAACCGGGCGCAGCGGCGCTGCTCGAGCAGGGTCTCGACGTCCTTGGCACTCGCGCCATCGACGATCGCGGCGACCGCGACGGCGATGTCCGGATCCTCGATCTTCGAGCGATCGAGCGCGATCACGCCGTGGCGCCGCGCGATCCGGCCGAGCGCCGAGACCTGGGCGACCAGCGGCTCGACATCGAAGCGGCGACGCGGCAACTGGCCCAGCGCGACAACACCGCGGGCAAGATCGCCCGACGCGTTGCGCAGCACGGTGCCCGCCACCACGCCCCCGCCGACAATGGCGAGCGCGAGCGGATCGAGGAAAGTCCCGAGCTCGGGAAGCACATTCATATCCATGCCCGCATGGGTGCAAGAGGCGGGCCAATTGCGTGCGCCTCAGAGCCCGGCAACCTGCCCCGCCCCGACCGGCAACCCCGTGCCGACACACCGGCAAAACCTTGCCGCCCCTTGCCGTTCCTGAGGGGAATAGCGGTTTTTTCGCCCTTCCGGGCAATTTGGCACGACGGTTGCAAGGACCCCACCGAACTTTTGTGCGGGAGACGTGCAATGCCCAATGACAACCTCTTCGGCGTACATGGCACAGCGCTCGCCGTGCGCTCGCAGCGCATGGGCATGCTGGCATCGAACATCGCGAATGCATCGACGCCGGGCTACAAGGCCAAGGACGTGGACTTCCGCGCCGCGCTCAACAGCGCGACCAGCGGTACCGGCTCGATCGATACCGCGATCGACGCCAACACGCTCTACCGCGTGCCGCTCCAGCCCTCGGCCGACGGCAATACCGTCGAGCTGACCACCGAGCAGACCGCCTTCGCCGAAAACGCCGTCGCCTATCAGACGACGCTGTCGTTCCTGAACGGCCGCATCGGCCAGATCACGCGCGCGCTGAAGGGAGAATAAGAAATGGGCGACCAGCCGCTTTCGATCTTCCAGGTCTCCGGCCGCGCGATGAGCGCGCAGCTGGTGCGGATGAACACCACGGCTTCGAACCTGGCCAATGTCGGCACGGTCTCGTCGAGTGCCGAAGCCGCCTATCGCACGATCAAGCCGGTGTTCCGCACCGCCTTCGACCAGGCGAGCGGGATGTCGACCGTCGATGTCGAGCAGGTCGTCACCGCGGGCTCCGAGCCGACCAAGCGCTACGATCCCGGCAACCCGATGGCCGACAAGGACGGCAATGTCTGGGAAGCCGCCGTGGATGAGACCCGGGAGCTGGTCGACATGATGGAGACCGCCCGGAACTACCAGAACAACGTCGAGGTGATGCAGACCGCCAAGTCGCTGATCATCGACACCCTCAAGCTGGGCCGCTGATCATGAGTGATTTCGATACTACCCTCGCCGGACTGGGCATCTCGCGGTACAACACCACGAGCACCACGAGCGGCACCACGCTCGACACCAAGGACACCTCCAACCTCGGCAAGACCGACATGGACGTATCCGACTTCCTGGCGCTGATGACGGCCCAGCTGAAGAACCAGGATCCGTTCGAGCCGGTCGATAACAGCCAGATGGTCGCCCAGATGGCGCAGTTCTCGTCGCTCTCCGGCATCACCGAGATGAGCTCGACGCTGA
The DNA here is from genome assembly GCF_038440415.1 of Sphingomonas sp. OTU376. Lineage (NCBI taxonomy): Bacteria > Pseudomonadati > Pseudomonadota > Alphaproteobacteria > Sphingomonadales > Sphingomonadaceae > Sphingomonas > Sphingomonas sp. OTU376. The sequence continues at coordinate 33,503 of NZ_JASATQ010000028.1, forward strand.
AGTCGATCTCCAGCCAGCTGAGCACCTCCACGCTCAACGACGCGATCGGCTATGTCGGCAAGACCGTGCTGGTCCAGGGCTCGACCGCCTATCCGCGCACCACCGGCGGCCTCGCCGGCGCCGTCGCGCTGGAGAAGGACGCGACCAACGTCACGGTGTCGATCAAGGATGCCAACGGCAACGCGGTCAAGACGATCGAGATGGGCAAGGAGACCAAGGGCGCGGTCGCCTGGGACTGGGACGGCAAGACCGATGCCGGCGAAGATGCCGGCAACGGCCCGTTCACCGTCAGCGTCACCGCCACCGACGGCACCGGCAACGTCAAGGCCTATCCGCTGGTCTGGGCGCCCGTCACCGCCGTCTCGATGGGATCCGACGGCAAGCCGCTCCTGACGCTTCCGGGCATCGGCAACGTTTCCACCGACGCCGTCTGGCAGGTCGGCTGAACCAGTTTTTCCAAGGAGTAACGGAAAATGTCCTTCTTCACTTCGCTCTCCGGCCTGCAGGCAGCGCAGACCGACATGTCGACGATCTCGCACAATCTCGCGAACGTGCAGACCAACGGCTTCAAGAAGAGCACCACCCAGTTCGCCGACGTCATCGCGTCGACCGCCAACATGAACCCGACCCAGATGGTCGGTTCGGGCGTGGTCGTGAAGGCAGTGCGCCAGCAGTTCGGCCAGGGTGGCTTCACCCAGTCGTCCTCGGCGCTCGACGTCGCGATCTCGGGTGACGGCTTCTTCATCGTCAAGGGCGACGAGAAGAGCGGCAACGGCGTTGCGTACACCCGCAACGGCAGCTTCCAGGTCGATGCCGACCGCTATGTGGTCGACGCCCAGGGCAACAAGCTGCAGGTCTATCCGGTGGACGGCTCGGGCGCGGTGGTCGCGACCGGTCTTTCCTCGACCGTCAGCCTGCGCCTGCCGCAGACCAGCGGCACGCCGCAGGCCACCGAGAACGTCAAGCTCGGCCTCAACCTCAACGCCGGCTCGGCGCTCCCGGCTGACAACGTCAAGTTCGACAGCACCGAATACAAGTTCGACCGCTTCGACCCGACGACCTACAACCAGTCGGTCCAGACCACGGTCTATGACGCGAACGGCAACGCGCTGACGCTGACCAACTATTTCGTCCGCGAGACCAAGCCGAGCGACACCGACGCGACCAGCAGCTGGAAGGTCTATTCGTTCGTCGGCGACCAGCAGCTGAACGCCGGCGATGATCCCAACACGATCTCGCAGTTCGAGCTGAAGTTCGACAGCACCGGCAAGCTCTCCGAGCCCACCACCCCCGTGACCTTCATGGGCTTCCTGGCGCCGGGCGCGACTTCGGAGCAGGTACTCAAGCTCGACCTGACCCAGGGCACCACCCAGGTCAGTTCGCCGTTCAGCCTCAACTCGACCAAGCAGGACGGTTCGCCCGTCGGCCAGATCGAAGGCGTGACCATCGGCGACGACGGCACCGTGACCGCGAGCTTCTCGAACGGCGACACCCAGGCACTGGGCAAGGTCGTGCTGGCCAGCTTCACCAACAATGCGGGCCTGCGCCAGCTCGGCAACTCGACCTGGGCCGCCACCGGCTTCTCGGGCGATGCGCGCCTTGGCGAGCCGGGCACCAACGGGTTCGGCGGGCTGATGTCGGGCGCGATCGAGCGCTCGAACGTCGACATCACCGAGGAGCTGGTCAATCTGATCGCGGCGCAGCGCAACTTCCAGGCGAATGCCAAGGCGCTCGATACCGCCAGCCAGATGTCCCAGACCATCTTCAACATCCGCAGCTGATCTGATCGGCTGAGGAGGAGCAACCCATGGACCGGCTTGTCTATACCGCGATGTCTGGGCTCAGGAGCCAGATGCAGTCGCAGGCGACGATCGCGAACAACATCGCGAACGCCTCGACCATCGGCTTCCGCGCCGAGCGCGTCAGCTTCGACCGGCTGGTCCTCCAGGGTACGGGCATGGATTCGCGCCAGCTGGCGGCGGAAGAAGTCAACGACATCGACCGCACCAAGGGCACGATCGTCCAGACCGGCAACCCGCTCGATGTTGCCGTGAACGGCGATGCCTGGATGACCGTCCAGGCGACCGACGGCAGCGAAGCCTATACGAGGCGCGGCGATCTGAAGATCGCGCCCTCGGGCGTGCTGGAAACCGGCGACGGTTTCCCGGTGATGGGGTCGGGGGGCCCCATCACCGTGCCGCCCGCCGACAAGGTTTCGATCTCCGAGGACGGCACCGTCTCGATCGTGCCGCGTGGCGGCGATCCGACGCAGCCGCAGGTGGTCGACAAGATCAAGCTGGTCAGCACCGACGGTTCGCAGACCGTCAAGGGGCTGGACAATCTCCTCCATGTGAAGGGCGGCGGCGTGCTGCCCGAGGACATGGACGCCAAGGTGACCTCGGGTTCGCTCGAGCAGTCGAACGTCAATCTGACACAGGCGCTGGTCGACATGATCGAGAACCAGCGCGCCTACGAAGTGCAGGCCAACCTGCTCAAGGAAGCGAAGAACATGGACGAGAGCACCGCATCGCTGATGCGGATGCCGTCCTGATAGGGAGTAAGACCGATGGGTTCGGCAGCATTGCACATCGCGCGCACGGGTCTCGACGCCCAGGATACGCGCATGCGGGTCATCTCGAACAACCTCGCGAACGTGAACACGACCGCGTTCAAGAAGGACCGCGCCAGCTTCCAGACGCTCGCCTATCAGGTGGTCACGGCGCCTGGCGCCGCCTCGACGGCTGAGACCAAGTACGCGACCGGCCTCAACCTCGGCACCGGCGTGCGCGTGCAGGGCACGCAGCGGCTGGAGACCCAGGGATCGCTGCAGACGACCGGCAACGGCCTCGACATGGCGATCGACGGCAATGGCTATTTCCAGATCCAGCTGCCCGGCGGCGGCCTGGGCTATACCCGCGCGGGCAATTTCTCGCGCTCGGCGGAAGGCCAGCTGGTCACCTCCGAGGGCTATCAGGTGATGCCGGGCGTCACCATTCCCGAGGGCGCGATCTCGGTCACCGTCGGCACCGACGGCACCGTCTCGGCGCAGATGCCGAACCAGACCGACCTCACCCAGATCGGCCAGATCCAGATCGCCAGCTTCCCCAATCCGGCGGGCCTGCAGGCGGTGGGCGACAACTATCTGATCGAGACGCCGGCAAGCGGCACGGTCGCGCTCGGCAATGCCGGCGTCGATGGCCGCGGCACGATCCGGCAGGGCATGCTCGAAGGCTCGAACGTCAACGTCGTCGAGGAGCTGGTCGATATGATCGAGACCCAGCGCGCCTATGAGGTGAACTCGAAGATGATCTCGGCGACCGACGAGATGCTCAAATACGTCAACCAGAACATCTGAGGCGACGGATCATGACGCATCTCACCCGCATCGCCGCCGCCGCACTGACCGCCGCCGGGCTCGCCTTCGCCGCGACGCCGGCCCAGGCCCAGTTCCTCGGGATCGGCAAGAAGAAGCCAAAGGAGGATTTCTCCGTGACGCTTCCCAGCGCCGCACCCGCGACGCCGGCGCCGGCCAATGGCGGCATCTTCCAGGTGAACGACGGCTATGCCGCGCTCTACGAAGGCCAGCGCGCGCGCCGCGTGGGTGACCCGCTGTCGATTCTGCTGGTCGAGAAGACCGCAGCGTCCAAGTCGGCCGGCACCAAGCTCGACAGCTCGGGCGGCTTCGGCCTGACCCCGCCGAGCACCGGTGCGCTGTCGCTGTTCAAGGAAAGCGACGCCAGCGTGAGCGGCAAGCGCAACTTCAACGGCACCGGCACCGCCGACCAGGCCAATGCGCTGTCGGGCGAGATCAGCGTCACGGTTGCCGCGGTCTATCCGAACGGCACGATGCTGGTGCAGGGCCAGAAGCGCGTGACGCTCAACCGCGGCGACGAGTTCGTCCAGATCAAGGGTATCGTGCGCGTGGCGGACATCGACGCGAACAACCGCGTGCTTTCCACGCGCGTCGCCGATGCCCGCATCGCCTATACCGGCAAGGGCGATGTCGCCCGCGCCAGCCGCCAGGGCTGGCTGAGCCGGTTCTTCTCCGTGATCAGCCCCTTCTAAGCCGGAGCAGACCGATGATCCGCCGCTTCCTCGCGCTCGCCGCCCTCGCCCTTCTCGCAACTGCCCCGGCACACGCCCAGCGCGTGAAGGACCTGGGTGGGTTCCAGGGCATCCGTACCAACCAGCTGACCGGCTATGGCGTGGTCGTGGGCCTTCCCGGCACGGGCGACGACAATCTGGAATATACCGTCCAGTCGATGAAGGGCGTCACCTCGCGCTTCGGCCTGCAGCTGCCCCAGGGCGTGGCGCCGGGCCTGAAGAACGCGGCGGTAGTGATGATAACCGCCGAGCTGCCCGCCTTCGCCAAGCCGGGCCAGAAGCTCGACATCACCGTCTCGTCGATGGGCAAGGCCAAGTCGCTGCGCGGCGGTACGCTGATCCTCACGCCGCTCCAGGGCGCCGACGGCCAGATCTATGCGATGGCGCAGGGCAACCTTGCCGTGGGCGGGCTCGGCGCCGAGGGTGCCGACGGCTCGAAGATCGTGGTCAACACGCCGAGCTCCGGCCGCATCCCGGAAGGTGCCACCGTCGAGCGCAGCGTCGATACCGGCTTCGACAAGTCGCCCTTCATCACCTTCAACCTCGCCCGTGCCGACTTCACCACGGCGCAGCGGGTGCAGGACGCGATCAACCTTCGCTTCGGCCCCGGCCGCGCCCGCGCGATCGACGGCGTGTCGATCGCCATCCAGGCCCCCGAGGGCCGCGACGTGCGCGCCGAGCTGATGAGCGAAGTCGAGAACCTCAAGGTCGAGGCGGCCGAGGCCGCTGCCCGGGTGATCGTCAACGCGCGCACCGGCACCGTCGTGATCAACTCCGCCGTCCGGGTCAGCCCCGCTGCGGTAACACATGGTAAACTGACCGTTCGTATTGATGAGAACCAGCGCACCAGCCAGCCCGCGCCGTTCAGCAAGGGCGAGACGCGCACCGAGCAGCACAGCACGGTCGGCGTCGAAGAGGAGAAGCACCCCATGTTCCTGATGGACCCGGGCCCCAAGCTCTCGGACGTCGTCAAGGCGGTGAACGCGATCGGCGCGTCGCCGGCGGACCTGGTCGCCATCCTCGAGGCACTCAAGGAAGCCGGCGCGCTCAAGGCGGAGCTGATCATCCTGTGAGCAACGTGCTTGGCCCCATCGGCAGCCCGTCGGGCGGCGTGTCGACCGACACGTCGCGCCTGGCGAACAAGGAGAATCTCGAAGCCGCCGGCCAGCGCTTCGAGGCCGTCTTCACGGGCATGATGCTGAAGTCGATGCGCCAGGCCAAGCTCGGCGACGGGCTGTTCGACAGCAAGGGCGAGGACCAGTTCCGCGACATGCAGGACCAGCAGCTCGCCCAGAGCATGGCCGTGCACGCTCCGATCGGCATCGGCAAGGCGATGACCGCCTTCCTTGCCAAGAGCATGAAGACCGAGACGGCAGCCGAACCCGGCGCCGCGCCCACCGCGACAGAAGGAGGCACCGTCAAATGACCGACCTGCTTTCGATCGGCGCCAGCGGCGCACGCGCCTACCAGTCGGCACTCGCCACCACGTCGGACAATATCGCCAATGCGGCGACCACCGGCTATTCGCGCCGCGTCGCCACGGTGCGCGAAGTCGTCGCCACCGGCGGCAACACCAGCGCGATCAATTCGGGCCTGGGCGCCAATGTCGGCGGCGTTATTCGCGCGGCGGATGCCTTCAAGGCGACCGAAGTGCGCAGCGCCAGTTCCGACCTTGCCCGTACGCTCGCCGGCGCGACCTGGCTGGGCCGCATCGATACGGGCCTGACGCAGAACAATCTCGGCGGCCAGCTGACTGCCTTCTTCACTTCGGCAAAGGCTGTGGCCGCGGATCCGACCGCGCTGCCGGCGCGCGCGACCCTGCTCGAGAACGCGGCCAGCGTCGCCGCCGCCTTCGGCGCGACCGGCAAGGCGCTCGACGGCGCGATGACCGACCTCAAGGCCTCGGCCGACACGGCGGTGACCCAGCTCAACAATCTTTCCGCGAGCCTCGCCAAGGTGAATGCCGGGCTTGCCCGCGCGACCGACGGCACTGCCGGCCAGGCCGCGCTGCTCGACCAGCGCGACCAGATGCTCGAGCAGATGAGCGCGCTCACCGATGTGAACGTCAGCTTCGATGCCTATGGCCGCGCTTCGGTGCGCGCCGGTGGCAGCTCGGGCCCGGCGCTCGTCGACGGCGCGCAGGCAGCGATCGTTTCGCAGACCAGCAACGACGAAGGCGCCTTTGCCTTTTCGGTACGCCAGCCGACCGGCGAAGTGCAGATCATGTCCCCGAACGGCGGCGCGATGGCCGGCATTGCCGAGAGCGGCAGCCGCATCGCGACGGCGCGCGACCAGATCAGCCAGATGGCGCAGGATTTCGCCGAGGGCGTCAACGCCGTCCAGGCGGCGGGCAGCGACCTGCAGGGCAATGCCGGCCAGCCGATCTTCGCGGTCGGCGATCCCGCCTATCAGCTGACCGCGGTGATGAGCGATCCGCGCGGTATCGCGGCCGCTGCGGCCGGTGGCGGCACCCGCGACAACAGCAATCTCGCCGGGCTCGAAGCGCTGCGCACCAGCCGCAATTTCGAGCAGGGCGTCACCGATCTCACCGCCGCCAACGGCGCGGCGCTCGCGGGCCGCAACAGCGTCGCCGATGCCCAGTCGTCGATCCGGGACGCCGCCGTTTCGGCGCGCGATTCGATCAGCGGGGTGAACATCGACGAGGAGGCCGTCGATCTGATGCGCTTCCAGCAGGCCTATCAGGCGTCTACCCGCGTGATCCAGGTCGCGCGCGAAACGCTCCAGTCGATCCTCGATATCAGGTAAACGATCATGCGCATCTCCACTTCGCAGATGTACAGCCGCCCGGTGTCGCTGATGACCCAGCTCACCGCCGAGGCCGACAAGACCCAGACCCAGATCGCCACGACCAAGCTGGGCGTGACAGCGGTCTCGGACGCGGCCGCCTATGTGAAGCTGCAGCAGATCCAGCGCGCCACCACGGGCGATTCGACCTACAAGGCCAACATCAACGTCGCACAGGGCGTGATCGCCCAGACCGACCAGACGCTCGACAGCGTCGAGACGCAGCTCCAGCGCGCGCTCGAGCTTGCCACCCGCGCCGCCAACGACACGCTGTCGGATTCGGACCGTGCCGCGATCGGCGAAGAGCTGAGCGCGATCCGCGACACGCTCTACGGCCTGGCCAACACCAAGGACGACATCCGCGGCCAGCCGCTGTTCGGCGGCGCGGCCGGCGATACCGCCTATGTGAAGAACGCCGACGGCTCGATCAGCTTCGCCGGCACCGGCGATCCTTCGGGCATCCCGGTGGCCGATGGCGAGAGCATCCAGCCGACGATCAGCGGCGCGCGTGTGTTCACCACCGGCGATGTCGATATGTTCAAGACGATCGGCGACCTGGCCGATGCGCTCAAATCAGGCACCAATGTCCATGCCGCCGGCGACACCGCGCTGGCCGGCATCAACGCTTCGCTCGACCAGGTGACGCTGGCGCGCGCTTCGGTGGGCGCACGGGCGGCGCGGCTCGATCTCGAGGCTGACCGGCTGACCGCCGTCGCCGAGACGCGCGAGAGCACCCGATCGGGAATCGAGGACACCGATATCCCGACCGCGGTCGCCAATCTGCAGAAGACGCTGACCGTGCTGCAGGCGACCCAGGCTAGCTTTACCAAGCTGACCAGCGTCTCGCTGTTCGACTACCTCAAGTAAACTACCGGGAAGACGCGATTTTCCGGCCGCTAGACGGCCCGCGCGCAAATCCAAAGCGAAAGCGCGAAATAATTGGCGCCGGTAACGAATTAACCATGTTTTTCCGCTGAATATCACGGCGAAACGGTCGTTAACCGAGACGACAAATCGGGGGTTTCGCGCACATGTTTCCGGCAATCGGCCTCGTCATCCTGCTGGCAATGGTCTTCGGTGGTTTCGCGATCACCGGCGGCGCGCTCGGCCCCGTGCTCGAAGCCATCCCGCACGAGATGCTGATCATCGGCGGCGCCGCCGCCGGCGCGCTCGTCATCGGCAACTCCACCAAGGAGCTGAAGGCGCTCGGCGGCGGCCTGGCCAAGGTGCTCAAGGGCCCGAAATACAAGAAGCAGGACTATCTCGACACGATCTTCCTGGTCTCGAAGCTGATGAAGATGCTGCGGACCGAAGGCCCGATCGCGCTCGAGCCACATGTCGAGGATCCCAAGTCCAGTGCGATCTTCGCCGAATATCCGCGCCTGCTCGCCGATCACACGCTGATCAACCTGATCACGGACACGCTGCGCCTCGTCGTCGTCTCGTCCGGCACGCTCGACGTGCATGCGGTCGAGGAAGTGATGGATAACTCGATCAAGACCCATCATCACGAAGTGCAGGGCCCGCAGACCACGCTCCAGTCGCTCGGCGACGCACTGCCGGCACTCGGCATCGTCGCCGCCGTGCTCGGCGTGGTGAAGACGATGGGCTCGATCGACAAGCCGCCGAGCATCCTCGGCGCGATGATCGGTTCGGCGCTGGTCGGCACCTTCATGGGCGTGCTGCTGGCGTACGGCATCGTCGCGCCGCTGGCCGGCCGCCTGCAGCAGGTGATCGATGCCGATGCGGCGATCTATCACGTCGTGAAGCAGATCATCATCGCTTCGCTCCACGGCCATCCGCAGCCGCTGGTGATCGAAGCGGCGCGTTCCAGCATCGCGCACGCCAACCAGCCGGGCTTCGGCGAAGTGTTCGACGGGCTGAGGGGCCGGTAAGTGGCCGCGCAGCGCGCACCCCATGGAAACCAGCTCCAGCCGAAGATCATCGTCAAGAAGATCATCGTCGAGGGGCATGGCGGCCATCACGGCGGTGCCTGGAAGGTGGCCTATGCCGACTTCGTGACCGCGATGATGGCGTTCTTCCTGCTGCTGTGGATCCTCGGCGCCACCACCGAGAAGCAGCGCAAGGCGCTTGCCGACTATTTCGCGCCGACCCTTGTCGAGCTCAAGCAGAACAGCGCCGGCTCGAACGGCCTGTTCGGCGGCGAGGCGATCAACCAGCGCGACAATTATCCCGGCAAGGCATCGCAGACCGGCACCAAGTCGCTGACCGTGCCGGTGGGCGGCGCCGGCGGCAAGGATGTCGGCACCGGCAGCAAGGGTACGCTCAAGGACCAGCGCGCGCTGACTCAGCAGGACCAGAAGAATTTCGAGGAAACCGCCAAGCGCATCCGCCAGCGCATGCGGATGACTCCGGCGCTTTCGAAGCTCGCCAACCATGTCCGCTTCGTGCCGACGCGCGACGGCATGCGGATCGACCTGCTCGACGATGCGAACTATTCGATGTTCAACCTGGGCACGACTGCGCTGGTGCCGGAGGCGAGCGCGCTGATCAGCACGATCGCCGAATCGATCAAGGGCATGGAAAACCCGATCATGATCCGCGGCCATACCGACAGTCTCGGCTATGGCGATCCGCTGGCGATGAACAACTGGATGCTCTCCAGCGGCCGCGCCGAAGCCACGCGCCGGCGCCTGCTGTCAGGCAGCGTTACCGAAACGCGCTTCGAGCGGATCGAGGGCGTGGCCGACCGTGAGCCGCTGATCGTCGAGAATCCCGCCGACCCGCGCAACCGCCGCGTCTCGATCACCCTGCTCTATCGCCGGATCATGGACCAGGATCAGCAGGGCCGCTTCCGTCCCGGCCTGCGCGCCAGCCGCGAAGCCGGCGCGCCGCTGGAGCATTAAACCAGCGCGCCGAAACGCGCCGGCGCGTTTCCTCAGAAGAACTGCTTGCGGAAGGTCAGCTTGACCGTGCGGCCGAGAGGATCGCGCAGGTTCGGCGCATAGGCCGCCGGCGTCAGGCCATTCTGGTCGGTCACCCGCTGGCGGGCATTGAAGATGTTATCGACGCGCAGCTGGATCCGCGAGCCCCGGAACCAGGGATGCTTGAGCAGGAAATCGATGTCCTGGCCCGGGTTGTACTCGGCGAGCAGGTTCAGCTTGGCGAGGCTGCCGAAGTTGAGCTCGCTGATGCTGCCCGGGATCGCCGCGCTGCCGGTGCTGGTATGCGTGCCGCTGGTCCAGTTGCCGTTGAGCTGGACGAGCATCGCGTCGCGCTTCACGCCCGCGGTGATGTCGATGCGGTGCGCGGCAATCGATTGGGCGCTGTCACCGCTCAGCCGGTCGATCACGGGCAGGCCTGGACGGATCTGGATCTCATCCTTGAGCACCCAGGTGTGATAGGCGCTGAAGATCAGGCGGTTGCCGCCACCCCCGCCGCCAAAGCCGCCACGGCCGCCGCCCGGACCGCCACCAAAGCGCGGACCGCCGCCCTGACCGCCGCCACCGGCACCCGGCCCCTGGCCCGGCGCATCGGTCTGAACCCGGCCCTGGCCCTGCTCCTGCCCCTGGGGCTGCGGCTGGTTCTGGCCCTGCTGCCCTTCAGGGCGCGGGCCGCGGAACTGCTGGCTCATCGTGCCGCCGAACAGGCTCGATTGCTGGCCGAAGCGGCGGAACTGCTCGAACATCGCGGTCATCTCGGCCGGCATGGGCTGGCCGGTGCGGCGCGATTCCTCGCGGGCCTTCTGGAAGGCCTCGCGCCGCGCCTGCATCCGCTTCTGCTGCGGCGAGGCGATCGGCAGGAACAGGTTGAAGCCCCAGCGCAGTTCCGAATGCTCGGTCCGGTCATAGTTCACCGGGCGCGAATCGATGCTGAGCAGCCGGCCGGCGCCGTCGCGGACAAAGCGATCGGGGAACGCCGCCTCGACTTCGGCCGAAGCGCCGGGGAAGCTCTGGATCGCGTTGCGGAAGCGCGAATTGGTGTAGTTCACCACGATGCCGAGATTGGTCTCGGTGAGCGGCCGGATGTTGAGCCCGGCGCGGAACACGTGCCGGCTGTCGGCGCTCAGCAGCGCGTTGCCGCCGGTGATCTGGCTGATGTTGACGCTTTCGCCGCGCACGAAGTCATAGACGGTCACATTGGGCGTGGTGATCACCGGATTGCCGAGCTGGCCCGGCGTCGGCGCGTTGCTGTCGTCGATGACGCTGACGATCGCCTGGACCTGGGTGATCGGCGACCAGTTGAAGCCATAGCCGGTGGTGGTCAGCCGGCCGAAGTCCGAGAGCTGCTCGACTTCGATATTGGCGTTGATCGAGAAGTCGCCGATCGCATCGAGCACCGCGCGGCGGCGGCTGGCGATCGGCACGCTGATGTTGCCGCGGATGCTGCCGGTGTCGCGCGAGATGTCGCTGTTGCTGAACACCCCCGAGCGGAAGGAGCGGCCCGAAAGATCGTTGGTGCGCCCGGCCACGCGGATGCTGGTGGTGACGTCGCCCGCCGGCAGCTTGAACAGCGCGCCGTTGGTGAGGAACTCGACATTGCCGACCTTCGTGGTCGATTCGGTCCAGTCGTTCGGCCGGATGACGAGCGCGCTGTAGGGCAGTTCGCCGAACGGGTTGAAGCTCGCGTCATTGGCGTTGAGCAGCGCCTGCATCTGCGAGGGATCGATGCCGCGGGTCGTGGTCGAATCGCTGCCCGTCTGCTGGTAATTGGCGTTGAGTGACCAGCGCCAGCTCTTGATCCAGGGTGCCGAATCGCCGTTGATCGTCACTTCGCCGCGCAGCGCCTGGCTGCCGCCCGAGCGGGTGAGCGGGTTGAGATTGTCGTAATAGCGCAGCAGCTGGACGTTCTGGCTGAATGGCGACCAGCGATTGCCCGCCGGCAGGGTCAGCGTCGCGCTGGGCAGGCCGAGCCAGGATTCATTCTCGGTAACGTCGAGATTGATCGTCGCGGTCGCGCTCACCTTGGGCGAAAGCGCACGATTGTAGATGCCGCTGACGTTCAGCGTCTTCGCCGGGCCGATCAGGGTGCGATAGGGCGTGAGATCGGTGACGTTGGGATCGTTGGCATTGGCCGCATAGGCCGAAAGCGGCAGCAGGCCATTGGCTGCGTTCGCCGGCACGCCGGCGACGGTGACGGACGACCCGACCAGCGCGCTCAGCGCCGGATCGATCTGCGCACCGCCGATGCCGGTGATGTTGCCGGTGGTGTCGAACAGCGAATTGCCCGCGCGGGTTACCCCGCGCTCGCTCTCGAGGAGCGCGGAATTCTGGTTGTACTTCACATCCAGCGTCACCCGCCCGTCGCGGTTGAGCTTGAGGATGTTGACGTTGCCGCTGCCGGTGAAGTTGCCGCCGGCGGTGGGCATCTGCCCTTCCAGCACGGTGGTGAGCGCCTGAAAGCGCCGGCGCAGCACGAAGTTGATCACCTTCTGCGTGGCCGCATAGCCATATTGCAGCGCGACTTCCTCGGGCAGGATGTCGATCCGCTCGATCGCCTCGGTCGGCAGGTCGCGGACTTCATTCATGCTCGAGCGGCGACCGCTGATCAGGATCACCGGCTGCTCGTCGCCGCGGCCCGAACCGCTGCCGAGCTGCGCCTGGAGCGCCGTGATCAGCTCCGACACGTTCGAGGCGCCATAGGCACGGATATCGGCGGGGTTGAGCTGCACCTCCGGCTTCACATCGGTCTTCACCGCACCCGGAAGCACGCCGTTGACGACGATCGCGCCTTCATCCCCCATCTCGTCGCTGCCGCTGTCCTGCGACGCCGCCGGCCGGGCCGGCTGCTGCGGACGGTCCTGCGCGGGCGTGGGTGTGGGCTGCTGCTGCGCCTGGGCCAGTGCGGCTCCCGGCATGGCGCCGACAAGCAACCCCGCAATAGCAGACCCAAGCATCAACGTAGAACGCATGAATTCCCCACCCTTTTCGAAAACCCCGGCAGTGCAGTGACACCGCTCGCATGAACAAGGCGTGGCTAAGCGCGACTTGTCGCAGAAGTTTGCCCGGTTCTCGAAAAAATTGCGGCACCGCGGCGATGTCGCCGGGTGCCTGCATTTTTCACTGGTGCGGTCGAGAAGACTCGAACTTCCACGGCCTTTCGGCCACAACGACCTCAACGTTGCGCGTCTACCAGTTCCGCCACGACCGCACGTGAAATCCGCTGGTTGGGATACCAACGGCTGGTAAGGCAGCGGCCCCTAGCAATGCGTTTCGGACATTGCAAGCGGTTCCGCCACGCTTTTCCAAACGAAGCGAAATCCGCTAAGCGCGCCCTCCCATGCGCCTCTCCCCCGATCTTTCCGCCGAGATGCGCCGAATCCTGTCGCTGGCATGGCCGGTGGCGCTGACCAGCCTCAACTGGACGATCCTCCACGTCACCGATGTCGTCGTGGTCGGCTTCACCGGCACCGAGCAGGTCGCGGCGCTGGGCGCGAGCCGCGCGCTGACCTTCCCGGGCATCGTGATGGGGCTCGGGGCGCTGACCGGCGTGCTCGTCCATGTCTCGCGCGCCGACGGCGCCAGGGACCTGCCCGGCACCGGCCGCGCGCTGCACCAGGGGCTGCTGCTCGCGATCGTCCTTGGCCTGCTCAGCGCCTTGCTGCTCTTCGCCTTTGCCGAGCCGATGCTGCTCGGCATCGGTGTGGCGAGGGAAGTCGCGCCGCTTGCCGCCGATGTCGTGCGGGTGATGGCGCTCGCCTATCCCTTCCAGCTGCTGATCATCGCCGCGAGCTTCTTCCTCGAAGGCGTGAGCCGTCCGCAACGCGTCACGGTGGTCAACCTGGCGATCCTGCCGATCAACGCGCTGCTCGCCTGGGCATTGTCTGCCGGGCATCTCGGCCTGCCCGCGATGGGCGCGACCGGTGCGGCGCTGGCTACTGCGATTGCCTCTGCCCTCGGCGCGGCCGGAATGGTCGGCGCGGCCTGGACGCTGCCCCGCGCCCGCCAGCGCGGCGTACAGGACCTGGCGCATCTGTTCAGCCGCGATTCGCTGACCGGCGCGCTTGGCCTCGCCAAGTTCGGGCTGGTGCCCGCCATCGCCTCGGGCCTCGAGCTGGTAGGCTTCTCGATCCTGATCGCGCTTTCGACCGAACTGGGCGACGTGACCACCCACGCCTTCCAGATCGTCTTCTCGATCCACAACGTCACTTTCTCGGTCGCGCTGGGGCTGGGATCGGCGGCGGGGGTACGCGTAGGCAATGCGGTGGGCGAAGGCGCCCCCCAGGCCGCGGCTCGGCGTGCGGCGATCGCCGCTGCGCTGGCCGCGCTGGCGACGGGGCTGCTCGCCGTGCTGCTGGTACTGGCGCCCCACCCCTTTGTCGCGCTGTTCCCGGCGGTGGCCGAGGTGCGGACGCTCGCACTAATGATGCTGCCGGTCTGGGCCCCCTTCATCCTGTTCGACGGGGTGCAAGTGGTATTCGTCTATGCGCTGCGCTCGCTCGGCGACCAGGTGGTGGCCGGGATCAACTCGGTGATCGCCTTCTTCCTCGTCACGGGCGGCGCAGGCCTGCTGCTCGTCCGCACGCTGGATCTGGGCGCGACCGGATTGGCGCTGGCATCGGGCATGGGCATGGTGGTCGCCGCGACCTTGCACGGCACCCGGCTCTGGTGGGTCAGCCGCCGATTTCGGTAGCGAAGGTCAGCCGGGCCGAGCGCGCGCTGCGCGGCGGATCGACCTGGGCCGAGTTGAAATCGATCACCTGCTTGGGGCCAAGCTCGCGCACCTGCGGGGTGACCCTCCAGCTATAGACCAGCCGGTTCTGCTCGTCCTTCAGCTCGATGCGGATATCGGGCACATGCTGCTTGTCGGCCGTGGGATTGGCCACCTTGCCCGAGATGATGAACAGCTCGCTCCCGTTGGTCTGGGTGCGCAGCTCGACATTCTTCTCGGTGAACACCAGCGGCGTCTCGACTTCGCCGCCCAGGCCAAGACCGATCCCGAGCTGGGCGGCAAGGCCGGGCGCGCCCGAATAGAGGATCGCACCGGTGCCGAGCAGCATCGAGAAGCCCGCGACGAACGCCGCGGCAGTCCAGCGCCGGGCCGGATTCCGGCGGGGCTTGAACGGCGGCTGCGGCGCGAAGGGATCATAATCGGGCGTGGCGCCGGCAGCGGCCATGATCGAGGCATCGTCGAACACGCGCGGCGCGGCGGGCGCTTCCCGCTTCGGTACCTCGGCCTCGCGCTTGGGCGCCTGGGTGACCGGACCGTCCGACGCCGTGGCACGGGTGGTCAGGTCGAGCGCGACCGGGGCCTGGAACCAGCTATGCTTGCAGCTCGCGCAGCGCACGGTGCGGCCGTCGGCGCCAATGGCGCTGTCGGGCACCAGATAGCGGGTTCGGCACTGGCTGCATTCGAGGATCATTGCGCGCGGCTCACGACACGGGGGCCTGTCGCCCGATTGTCATGATTCTAGACCCATCGATTCGCGGCCACAAGAGTCCCCGTCCCGAGTATCCCCAGCTTCTTGAGCGGGGCGGGTCTCTGTGCGATGGCAGGTGCAAGGGAAGCGCCGGGAGCCTGATGGCCAGCATCGTTCAATTCGAGAATGTCGGCCTGCGCTATGGTTCGGGCGACGAGACTCTCTCGGATGTCAGCTTTTCGCTGAACACCGGCAGTTTCTATTTCCTCACCGGCCCGTCCGGTGCGGGCAAGACCTCGCTGCTCAAATTGCTCTACCTCGCCCAGCGGCCGAGCCGCGGCACGGTGCGGCTGTTCGGCGAGGATGCCGGCGCGCTGCCCCGCACCCGGCTTCCCGGCTTCCGCCGGCGGATCGGCGTGGTGTTCCAGGACTTCCGGCTGGTCCCGCACCTCTCGGCCTATGACAATATCGCGCTCCCCCTGCGCGTCGCCGGCGTGTCCGAGAGCGATATCGAGGCGCCGGTACGCGAGATGCTCGCCTGGGTCGGCCTCACCGACCGCGGCCGTGCCAAGCCGCCGACACTTTCGGGCGGCGAGCAGCAGCGCATCGCCATTGCCCGCGCCGTGATCGGCCGCCCCGAGCTGCTCGTCGCCGACGAGCCGACCGGCAATGTCGACCCCGACATGGCCGAGCGGCTGCTGCACCTGTTCGACAGCCTCAACCGCCTCGGCACCACCGTGGTGGTGGCGACGCACGACTTCCACCTGCTCAACCGCATCCCCAACGCGCATATGATGCGGCTGGAAAAAGGCCGGCTGAACGACCCCACCGGCGCGCTGCGCAACCCGCCGCCGGGGCGCGCATGAAGCTGAGCCTCAATCCCAATGCGCCCGACCGCCGCCTGCTCGACGAGAGCCGGCGGACGCGCGCCATGACCTGGATCATGGCGATCATGCTGTTCCTCACCGTGCTGGCCGGCGCGTTGGGGCTGGGCATGTTCGCCGCGACGGCGCAGCTCGATCGCCAGCTGGCCGGCCGGATGACGATCCAGGTCGTCGAGCCCAATGCCGCCACCCGTGACAGCGAAGTGAAGGCACTGCGCGCCGCCCTGCCCCGCGTGGCCGGCGTAACCCGTGTCGCCGAAGTCGATCGGCAGCGGCTGGCCGAACTGCTCAAGCCCTGGCTGGGCGATACCGGGCTCGATCCCGACCTGCCGATGCCGGCGATGATCGATGTGGAGACGCGCGGCGGCAACAGCGCCGCCGTCGAGCAGACCGCCAGGGCGATCGCGCCGAACGCCCGGATCGACCGGCACGCCCAGTGGCTCTCGCCCGTGCGCAGCTTCATGACCACGATGAGCTGGCTCGCCGTCGGGCTGATGCTGCTGATCGCCACCGCCACCGCCGCGGTGGTGCTGCTTGCCGCGCGTTCGGGGCTGGACACGCACCGTGACACCATCGATGTGCTCCACATGCTCGGCTCCACCGATGTCCAGATCGCCCGCCTGTTCCAGCGGCGGATCGCGTTCGACACGCTGCTTGGCGGCCTGATCGGCACGCTGGCGGCGCTGGGGCTCGTCTGGTTCCTCCAGTCGCGCATGGCGCTGGTCGGCTCGGAGATGCTGAGCGGTGTGGCGTTGCAGCAGCGCGACTGGTTCCTGCTCCTGCTGCTGCCGCTCGGCTTCGCGCTGCTCGCCACCTTCGCCGCACGCAAGACCGTGCTGCGCGCGCTGGGCCGCACGCTGTGATCCTGCGGCTGATTGCCCTGGTCGTGATCGCCTGGCTGCTCGGCTTCGCCGCGTTCATGCTCTCGCTCGGCCATCCGCTCGAGGGCCGCAAGACCGATGCGATCGTGGTGCTGACCGGCGGGCCGAAGCGGATCGACCGCGCGCTTGCCGTGCTGCGCGCCGGCGATGCGGAACGGCTGCTGGTCAGCGGGGTCGACCCCGATGTGCGTCCGGGCGAGTTCGCGGCGGAGTACAAGATCGATCGCAAGCTGATGCGCTGCTGCGTCGACCTGGGCTGGCAGGCGGTCGATACCCGCTCGAACGCCGAAGAGACGGCGGAATGGGTGAAGGAGCATGGCTACAAGACCGTGCGCCTCGTCACTTCCGACTGGCACATGCCGCGGGCGCGGCTCGAGCTTTCGCATGCGCTGAAGGGCGTCGAGCTGGTCGGCGATCCGGTGCGCAGCCAGCCCGGCTTCGCCATGCTGTTCCGCGAATATCACAAATATCTGGTGCGGCGGATCGCGCTGCTGATGGGCGCCAATTGATGAACCTGCTGCGCACGCTGATCTTCTCGATCTTCTTCTACGGCCTGTCGATCCTCCTGGTGCTGCTGGTGCCGCTGGTCGCGCTGCTCGGCGGCGATGCGCTGCGCACCTATGCGATGGCCTGGGTGGCGCTGATGACCTGGTCCGCCCGCTGGATCCTGGGCATAAGGGTGAAGATCGAGGGCGAGATCCCGAAAGGCCCGGTGCTGTTCGCCGGCAAGCATGAATCGCTGTTCGAGGCGCTGGAGCTGAGCCGGCTGCTCGGCTCCCCTGCCACGGTGATGAAGCGCGAGCTGGCCCAGATCCCGCTCTGGGGCTGGGCGGCGCGGCGCTACGGCGTGATCATCGTCAACCGCACCGCCAATGCCGCGGCGCTGCGTTCGATGATGAAGGACGCCAAGGCCGCGCTGGCGCAGGGCCGCTCGGTGCTCATCTTCCCCGAAGGCACGCGCGTGAAGCCGGGCGAGGCGCCCGAGCTGCGATCGGGCTTTGCCGGGCTCTACCGGATGCTCGAGCTGCCGGTGGTGCCGATCGCGGTGAAGAGCGGCCATGTCTGGCCCAAGCACGGCATCAAGAAGCCGGGCGTCATCACCTTCCGCTTCCTCGACCCGATCGCGCCGGGCCTGCCCCGCGCGGAGGCCGAGGCGAAGGTCCATGCCGGGATCAATGCGCTGAACGGCTGAGCGCGCTCCAGCAGGGCCTGCGCGGCGACTCGCCAAAGTACACGAAGTACAGGCCAAGAACGGGTTTTTGTCGGCGCTATTTTCCCCATCTTCTCCGGCAACGCGCCGCATCCCGCAACGATCTTGCTCGGGCGTGATCCTATTTTCCCAACGGATTCAAGGCGCGACCGGCCGCAAAGCCGACCGCCCGAGGCAAGCAGGCGAAATCCTACATTGCAAGCCCGTTGGAGGTCTCAGTCGTGAACTGTTCCCCGGCGAAAGCCGGGGTGCAGATATCGCGGGAGGGCGACGCGCTATTTGTGCGCGCGGCCGAAGTCCGGGGCGGCATCGTCCTGGCCCTGCTCGATGATCGAGCGGCGGATCGTGCGGGTGCGGCTGAACAACTCGAACAGCTCGTCGCCCTTGCCCCAGCGGATCGCGCGCTGGAGCGCGGTCAGGTCCTCGGAGAAGCGCTGGAGCATGTCGAGCACCGCTTCCTTGTTGGCCAGGAACACGTCGCGCCACATGGTCGGGTCCGAGGCGGCGATGCGAGTGAAGTCGCGAAAGCCGCCGGCCGAATATTTGATCACCTCGGACTGGGTGACTTCCTCCATGTCCGATGCGGTGCCGACGATCGTATAGGCGATCAGGTGGGGCAGGTGGCTGGTGACGGCGAGAACGCGGTCGTGATGATCGGGCGCCATCGTCTCGACCTGGGCCCCCAGGCGGCGCCAGAACTCCAGCACGCGCTCGACGGCGAAGGGCGCGGTGCCCTCGACCGGCGTGATGATGCACCAGCGGCCCTGGAACAGCGAGGCGAAGCCGGCTTCGGGCCCGCTATTCTCGGTGCCCGCCACCGGGTGCGCCGGCACGAACACTGCGCCGGGCAATGCGGCATGCACCGCCTCGACCACGCTTTCCTTGCACGAGCCGACATCGCTGACGATCGCGTCCGCGGGCAGGTCCACCGCGATCTCCGCCGCCGCCGCGCCCATCGCGCCGACCGGGACGCAGAGGATGACGAGGTCCGCGTCGATCACCGAGGTGCCGGCGGTGTCCGCGATATCGTCGCACAGGTCGATGCGCACCGCCGTCTCGCGCACCGCCGGATCGGCATCATAGCCGGTCACGCGCACGCTTGGCATGTGCTGGCGGATGCCGCGCGCGATCGACGAGCCGATCAGGCCCAGCCCGATGATGGTGATGCGCGCGAAGGGCAGCATCAGTCCTCGCCAGCCATCTTGCGGAGCGAGGCCATCACGCCGCGCGTCTCATCCTCGGTGCCGATGGTGATGCGCAGGCCATGCGGCAGGCCCTGGCCGGGCAGCCAGCGGACGATATAGCCGTCTTCCATCAGGCCCTTGTACGCCGCCTCGGCGGTGAGCTGGCCTTCGAACAGCACCAGCACGAAATTCGCCTGGCTCGGCACGGCGCGCAGGCCCTTGTTGCCCAGCTTGGCGATCTCGGCGGAGAACCAGCGGCGCCACTGCGCATTATGCGCCTTGGTGTGATCGACGAAATCGGTATCGCCCAGCGCCGCGACCGCCGCCGCGGTGCCCGCGATGGTGATCGAGAAGGGCAGGCGGATGCGGTGCATCGCCTCGATGATCGGCGCCGAGGCATAGCCCCAGCCGATCCGCTCGGCGGCAAGGCCGTACATCTTGGAGAAGGTGCGCGTCACCAGCACGTTCGGCGCGCTGCGGGCCAGCTCCATGCCGCCATCATCGTCGTCGCCTTCGATATATTCGGCATAGGCATGGTCGAGCACGAGCAGCACGGTGCTCGGCAGGCCGGCGTGCAGGCGCAGGATCTCCGAGCGCGGCGCATAGGTGCCGGTCGGGTTGTTGGGATTGGCGACGAAGACGACCTTGGTCTTGTCGGTCACCGAGGCGAGGATCGCGTCGACATCGGTCGCGTAATCCTTGTCGGGTGCCACCACCGGGATCGCACCGACGCGGCGAGTCGCGATCGGGTACACGGTGAAGCCGTAATGGACGTAGATGATCTCGTCGCCCGGACCGGCGAACGCACCGGCGGCGAGGTGGAGCACTTCGTCCGAGCCGTTGCCGTAGATGATCCGCGCGGGATCGAGGCCATATTTGGCCGCGATCGTCTCGCGCAGCTCGACGGCGCTGGCGTCGGGATAGCGCTCGAGGCTGGTCGCGGCGGTGAGGAAAGCCTCCCGCGCCTTTTGCGAAGTGCCGAGCGGATTCTCGTTGGACGAGAGCTTGGTCACCTTGCGGCCGTCATCGGTGGTGGAGCGCCCCGGCACATAGGGGGCGATTTCCATGATCCAGGGCTTGGGAACGGGTGCGGTCATGGTCGCGCGGCTTGGCGGAATGGTTACCGGATGGCAAGGGTCCGGCGCTAGGGCTTCATGGTTAAGCAGGAGCCGAGGAGGGGCAATGCGGGGGAACGGCATCGTCTGGCGCGCACTGGAAGCGGCGCGACGACGGAATCTGGAAGCGGCGGGCGAGGCCATGCCGATCAAGGGCGCGAGCGGCGCGACACGGCGCGCGGTGCTGCAGGCAATGGCCGCTGGCGGCGTCGCCACTGCCCTGCCCCGCCCGGCCATGGCGCGCCCTGCCGGCCGGGTGGCGATCATCGGCGGCGGCATCGCGGGCCTGACCGCGCTGCATCACCTGCGCGAGGCGGGCGTCGATGCGTTCCTCTATGAGGGGCGCAACCGCACCGGCGGGCGGATGTACACGCACAGATCGGGCGACTGGACGTTCGAAGTGGGCGGGCAGCTGGTCAATACCGACCATTATGACATGCACGGGCTGCTCAAGCGCTTCGGCGTGGCGCTGCTCGATCGCAAGAGCGAGCCGCACGACACGCTGATCCTGGCGAATGGTCGCCTGATTACCGACACCGAACTGGCCGAAGCGCTGCGCCCGATCGCGGCGCAGATCGCCAGGGATGCCGACCGACTCGACAAGGACCAGGCACGAGTCGCGCCCGATCTCGATCGGATGTCGATCCACGACTATCTCGACAGGCATTCCGCGCTGATTCGCCAGCCCTGGCTGCGCCAGCTGCTCGAGGCGACCAGCCGCACCGAATATGGCGTGGAACCGAAGCGCGCATCGGCGATCGAGCTGATCTTCAACCTGCCCACTGTCGATGGCGCGCGCGCCGAGGTGCTGGGCGGCGCCGACGAACGCTATGTGATCGAGGGCGGCAGCTCGGCATTGGTCGAGGCGATGAGCGCGCATTATGCCGATCGCATCGCCACCGGAAAGCGCCTGCTCCGCGTCGAATCGGGGCTCAGGCTCCATTTCCTGGACGGCTCGACAGAGGCCGCCGATACGCTGATCGTCGCGGTGCCCGGCCCGCTCACCCGCCAGATCGATTTCCGCGTGCCGCTGCCCGCCGCCTGGCGTGCGTTCATCGGCGAGATGGAGCTGGGGCTGAACGAGAAGGTCCAGTCGGGCACCAACGCGACGCCGTGGCGCCAGCCGATGGGCGTGGGCGGCGAGCTGTGGCAGACCGATGCCGATGCCGGCTGGGCACTCGGCTGGGACGGCAGCGTCCACCGCAAGGATGGCATCTCGCCGGTCTGGACCTGGTTCCTGGGCGGCGACGAAGTGCTGCGCGCCGAGAGCGAGGCGCCTTCCGCGCTGGCCAGGCGCTTCGCCGCCAGCGCCGCGCCGGCGATCCCCGGGCTGATCGAAGCGGCGACCGGCCCCTTCACCCGGACCAACTGGCATGCCCAGGCGCTCACCCTCGGCGCCTATTGCAACTATGCCCCCGGCCAGCTCACCCGCTTCTCGAAGCTGCTCTGCGTCGAGGACGAGGGCGGCAACCAGGTGCCCCATGCCGGGCGGATCTGGTTCGCCGGCGAGCATCTCTCCGATGCGTTCCCCGGCTATATGAACGGCGCGGCGCAGACCGGGCGGATGGCGGCGGGCGCGATCCTGGGCAAGCGGATCGCGGCGAAGGCGGGGTAGTTCCTGTTCCCCGGGGGGGAAACGGGGGGCCCGGGGGAAAAGGCCGGGGGGG
>NZ_JASATQ010000029.1:0-53551 GCF_038440415.1 Sphingomonas sp. OTU376
CTCTGCTGGCGCCTCCGGCCGTTCAGCCTGAGCCCCCCGCGATCGGGGGCCTTCCTTCCGCGCCTCGGTCTGCATTTCGGTCCAACGAGCCACCTCACCTGGCCTGGCAAAATCGCCAGCATCGCCCTTCAGCCAGAAACCGAACCATGCGAGGTTCCGCCGGTAAATTGCCAGCCGGTGCGCCGGTTGCCACTTCATGTGGTGCTCATTGGGAAATACCACCACCTCGACCGGTTTCCGCTTCTCACGCAGGGAGGTGTAGGTCTCCAGCGTGACGAGATATTCATCGTCCGCGGATTGCATTAGCAAGGGAACCTTGAAGGTCTCGGCGTTGCGCGCGATCGAGTATTTGTCCCAGAAACCCGGCGGGTCGGCTGTGTAATCGGGATAAAAGACCTGCTTGAGGTCCTCGCGTCCGTAATTGCCCATCAGCGGAAACAGGGTCTTGGGATCCTCGCAACAGGCCGAAAGCGAGGCGGCTGCGAAAAGATCACTGTTTACCAGCGCGAACTGTGCCGACGAAGTGCCGTCGCTCATGCCGGTGATCCCTACGCGGCTGCGATCGACAATCCCCCGTTTGGCCAGCAGGTCGATCCCGGTCGCATAGGACGACATCACACTCTTGCGATCCGCCCAATTCTCGTAATTGAGTCGATTCCGTTCGGCCTGACTGAGTGGTGAGACCGATGCGCTGACGAACCGCGCCCGTTCGATGCTGAGAACCGCGAAACCCCGTGCCGCGAAGGCAAAGATAGGGAACTCATCATTCGTCCCGCCCCGCAGGAAACCGCGAGAATGGTATTGAACGATAATCAGCGGGAGCGGTGCGGAGCCCGGGTGCCAGGAAGGCGGTAGAACCAGATCGCCATGGATCTCGGTGCCGAGATTGTTGCGCCACTCGAGCCGCTCGACCTTTCCTATCTTCAGATTCGAGAAGTCCGGATTGGGGTCGAAGATCCTTTCGATCCGTCCGCTCTCGGCGTCGAGGCTGACGATTTGCCTGGGGTGCGCCGACTCTTCATAAACGCAGATCAGCTTGCGCCCTGCGGGCAGACAGCCGCCCAGCCAGTCGCGCGTCACCGAAATACGCGCCGGCGCCGTTGCGCCATGCCGCCAGTTATAGAGGGCGATCTGACTCTCGTTCCAGCCTTCGCGCCGGAAGAACCAGAGGTCGCGACCATCGGCACTCCACCAGATCCCGTTGAAATTGCCGCGGCACATGGGGAGGGTGCAGGCGCGCGATGGCTCACCATGACGGCTTGTCCAGAGGTCCTGCTGGAGATTCCCCGGCGTCGTCGTCAGCCAGGCGACCGAAGCGCCGGAACGGGCTGTGCGCGACACGTTCGCCGGGGCAGAGGCAGTCGAGGCGAGGTCGAAGAGCTGGCGTTCCGCGGACTGCGCGGGCCGCACTTCGCCTCCCGGGCCTACCACTTCGAAGGTTGCCGCCTTGGTATCACGTGGCCAGGGGTGATTGCTGGCGACAGGCGACCAGCGGTCGTCATACAAATATCCCGTCAGACCTTCGCGCGCGATGTTGCGCCGTTGTTCTTCAAGGTCGGGCTTCGTCTTTATCACGATATCCCGGCCGTTCGGCGCCCAGCGAAAGTCTTCTACGTCGACGCCGGCATTCGATACGCGCCAGGAATGCGACCCATCCGCGCTCGCCAGCCACACCTGGACCGGGCCGCCATCCTGCTTCAGGAAGGCGATGGTCCTCCCATCCGGCGACCATCGTGGCGTGATCAGCTTCGACGAGCCGGCGTAGTAATCCGCCAGCGGGCCTCGCGAGAAACGCGACCGTATGAGATTGCCGCCCCTGTCGACTATGAGCGGTTTACGGGACGCGCCGACAAGCGGAACGACGACCATCGACAAGCAATAGCCATTGTCGTCGGGGTCGGCCTGGCGCAGCTGGAAGGCGATCCGCTGGCCATCGGGCGATAGTCCGATCGGGCTATCGGCGAGCAGAAAGCTCAAGCTGACGGGGCCGATGTCGCGGAGCCGTACCAGGTCGTCCGGGTCCAAGTCGCGCGCCGCCATTTTCCCTGGTGGACTGTCCGGCAGGTCGCTTTGACAGCGAGCCGCAGCCTCGGTTGACAGGAAAATGGCGATGATGCTCGTGACTGCGCGGGCGCCGCGAGAGTGAACGGCCCTTACCATTGCTTGCGCACCGTCAGGCTGAGATAGCGACCGATCGGATTTGCGTTGGTGGAATCATAGACGGGTTCGGTCGCCGTTCCCTGGCGAATGCGACCGGGGGCCGTATTGAGGATGTTGTTCGCCGCCAGGCCCAATTCGAGCCCGTCGAGATACGAACCGGGGACTGCGAATTTGTAGGTGATTGCGGCGTCCCAGGTCGTGAATGAAGGGACTGAGCGTTCCGGAGAAATCCGACGATCACGATTGGCTGCGGAGTAATTTACATAGGTGCTCGCCGCGAGCCTGGTATTTTCCCATTGCAAGCCGCCGCGCGCGCGCCACGAGGCGGGGTTGTAGATCAATCCGGCGAGCTGGACGCTGGGTTGGCCGGCGAGCAGACTCTGGCGGGTATCGAGATAGGCGAAGTTCCCGGCAAGCTGGACGTCGCCATCGCCCAGTCGGAAGCCGTACCGGGCGTTCATATCGATGCCCTGGATATGCTGGCTGGAGGAGTTTCGATACCGATTGTCGACAATCGCCACGACCCGCGCGGGATCATAGGGGCCGCCGGAAAGAATGGTGAGACCGCCGGGCGCATTGGCCAGTGCCGCGGCGATCTGCGTACTCGCCGGGGTCAGGGTGATGACGGGGGCGTAATAGGGATTCGAGAAAAGGCCCAAGCTCGAGGTGATCGGGGTGATCACCCGGTCACGGTAACGGACGCGGTAATAGCTGAGCTGGAACTGGGCGTCGGGAAGGAACGCCGGTCGCACGGTTGTCGCGATCGTCAGGTTCTCGGCGCGTTCGGGGCGTAGGGACTCGGAATTGCCGCCCGAAAGGAGAAGCACCGTCGAGCCTGCGGGGAACTGGGTCGCGCCATAGGCCGCGATCGACCGCAGGGCGACGCTTTTGCTCAGATATTGTTGGTAGAAGGTGGGGGCCTTGAACGAGCGCCCCCAGGACAGGGTGAATTCCAGGCCATCGACGGGAGCGTAGAGGAACCCTGCCTTGGGTGTGACGATTTCGCCGAAATCGGCATAGCTTTCATACCGGATTGCCGCCGTCACCACGAGCTTGCGGACGAGCGGGACATTATTATCCGCGGCGACGAGCGGAGCGTTCAGTTCGGCATAGCCGAACCAGCTGTCCTGCCCCTTGGTAAACGCGAAGCTGGTCTGCTGTGCTGTCGCGGTGATGCTGCGCGAGAGGGCGTCGAGGACGTTCGATCGATACCCTCCGCCTGCCGCGAGCTTGAGCGGGCCGCCGGGCAGGGAGAACAATGTTCCGCTCAGGCCTGTCTCGACCGTCTTCAACGTGTTGACATAATCAACTGGAATCGAGGTGGTGACTGCATTGTTGGAGAAGACCTTGGTGAAGAGATGCGCTGCGCTCTTCGCGTAGGTGCCCATGAGATAGCCCGCCCAGCCGGGTGCCAGGTCGGCCCTCAGAGTAGGGGAGAGCGAGAACGTCTCCACGTCGAACGCCGAAAGAGCGCCGCTCCGCAGATAGTTCGCCGCGGGCGAGAACGGGGTCTGGATGCGCGATTTCCGACGATTGTAGGTTCCATCCATCTCGAGCCGTAGCCCGGCGCCAAGCTCCTGATGGCCGGATGCCAGCGCGCTATATTGCTTGAGCCAGGGCACGAGGGTCTGTTCCGCCTGCATGGCGGATGCATAGTCACGGTCTCCGGCGAGGATCTCGGTTTGGCGGCTGAAATCCACCGCCGCCATGATCCCGCCAGATCTCCACGCGCTTCCCATCACTGCGCCAGTGCGAAGCTGCTGGTTTCCGCCATCCATCGACCCACCCACATTCGCATAGGATTGCAGGCCATCGAAACTTCGCTTCAGGATGACGTTCGCAACCCCGGCAACAGCGTCTGATCCGTAGATGGCGGAAGCCCCATCGGTCACCACTTCGATACGTTCGACCGCGCTTAGAGGAATCGATGCAATGTCGACGCCCTGGAAAACGCCGTCATAGGGCATGCGGTGGCCGTTCAGCAGGGTCAGGGTAGCGTCGGGGCCGAGACCGCGGAGGTTGAAGGTCGATGAGGATGTGGTGTTCTGGTTGGCGGCGCCCTGGTTGCCGCCGCCGGCAACCGTCGGGTTCTGGCCGCCGGCGAAGTTCTCGGGGATTGTCCTCAGCACATCGCTCAGGTTGGTGAAGCCGGCATTCTTCAACTCGCGCTGGGTGAGCGTGATTACCGGCGACGTCGGGCTGCCTCCGCCGATGCGGGAGCCGGTGACCTCGATGTTGGGCTCGGCGGTCTTGCCTTCGCCGACTTGGCCGGGCGCCGTGTCTCGCCCCCGCACGGTGATCCCGGAAGCGTCGATATCTGCGCGAAGATCGGTGCCTGCGAGCAGGGCATGTACGGCTTCATCGACCGTGTATTTGCCTTTGAGAGAGGGCGACCGCTTGCCTGCGACGGCCGCCGCGTCGAAAAGGATTTCCTTGCCGGTCTGGCGGCTCAGGGACCGAAGGGCGTCGCCAAGATCCTGTTCCGCGATGCTGTATTCATGCCGCGTCACGTTCTGGGCGTGTGCCGGTGCGGCAACCATCACCGCCACAACGCTCACGCCCGCGAGCAAACAAGCTTCGATCATTCGTCCAGCCATGCAAGCCATCCCTGTCCTGGCGCTCATTTTCGAGCGCTTATGGAAGGGATGGACGCAGTGGCTGCACGACTACGGGGTCGGGACCCGAATAAATTCTGACTGGCTCACTTCCGGGTCAGGATGATCTCATGAGATGCCTGCTCGACCCGCAGATCGAAAACCGCCGCGATACGATTGGCGAGGCTGGCCGTGTCCCCGATCCGGAACCTCCCCGATACACGCAGTGCGCCGAGCTCGGGTTCAGCCAGCTTTATCGTAATCGCAGCGATCCGATTGGCCTCCCTGACCACCTCCGTTAACGGCGCCGCATCATAGTCCTTCAGGCCTTGCGCCCGCGAGGCTTCCGCGGCGGGAGGCAAGTCGGACACTATGGCTGCCGTGCTCTCGCCTTGCACCTCGATCGATTGGCCCGCTGACAAGGATCTTCGAACAGGGGCCCGACCGGGCTTGGCTGGAAAAGCCACTTCGATGCGGCCCTCGATGAGCCGGACCTTCACCTTGGCACCCGCGCCAATGGCAACGTCGAACACCGTGCCATGTGCGGTAACGCGCGTCTCCAATGCCGCCACGACGAAAGGGCGCTGGCCCTTCGCCACTTCGAACCGTGCTCGACCGCGCCGGAGCGTCAACAGCCGCTCAGCCTCGCCCAGCTGCACGGACAGGAGCGAATCCGGCCCGAGCGTCACTGTGGAACCGTCCGCCAGCTGCTCCACACGGCCTTGGCCTGGGAGGGTCCGCAGCATTTGCGCCGTCGGCGCCCGAGGCGCCGCTATTCGCGAAGTATCGGACTCATGCTGGCCGGTGTTCGACCTGAGGCTCAACAGACCGACCGGTACGGCACAGGCCAGCGCGATCGCGCCGACCAACAAGCCGCGGCGCGCCGACGTGCTTCCTGGAGAGCTTCGATCGTGGTCCGGCAAGGTTTCCTCGGCCAGGAACTTGCCGAAACTGAATATCTCTGCGGCGTGATTATAGGCCGCCCGGTGAAGGGCACCGCGTGCCAGCCATGCTTCGAAATCGGGTCGATGCCCGGCCGCCTCGGGGCCGCGCATCCGCGCGAACCACAAGGTTGCCTCGTCAAGGAGCTGGTTCGATCCAGCCTGTTCTGGCGGTAGCTCGTTCATTCGCGTTCAAGCTCCCTGGCAATCCTGCCGATCGCCTCGGACAGATGCCACTCGACGGTGCGCGTGCTGATCTCGAGTTGCGCGGCGATGTCCTTCACGCTCACTTCTTGCGCCCGGTGTAGGAGGAAGACTTGCCGCGTCCTAGGCGGAAGCAGGTCCACAATGGCACGGTAGCGCTGCTGCATCTGCATCACCTCCAAGCGGTCGCCTTGATCCGCACGAACAGGCAGGGCCTCTTCGTCGACATCGACCAGCTGCGGCTTGACGCGGAGGCGTCGCTTCCTATCGATAAGGAAGTTGCGCAAGATGCGCTTGAGATACGCTTCCGGGTTGTCCAGTTCACGAAGTGATCGCCCGCCGGCAAGCTTTGTGAAAACGTCCTGGACCATATCGTCACAATCTTCGGCACCCTTGAACCGCGAGCGGAGGTATCGCGAGATTCGTGGGGCCTGTTCACGATAGATTACCTCGAGGCGAAGGCGATCCTCTTCTGAATCGCGGGGGCCGATACGATCGAGCATCGGCTTACCGGCACGCTGATTGTGGCGCGGCAAGGCGCGCACTGCTTTGCTGAAGACATGAGTTCACGGGCGGCGCATCCAGAGATGCCGGTCAAGTGCCGATGCTCGCGTAGAACCCCGTTGGTTCCGCGCCCGTTATGCCAGGCTGGTAATTCAATAGCGCCGGTGCCGGCTAGCCCGCGCGTCAACATCATGGATGACTTTCGGCCGAGCTGCAAGCAGGTGGCTGACAGCCCGCAAAGTGAATGCGGAGTTCAGCCCTTGTTTTGGGGCTGTTGCTCGCCACTGTCCGATAAAATTCCTGATGCCTTGATAGCTGGGGGTCGATCATCCCGGCGAGAACATCAAAATTGCGGCGCCGCGGACCGGTCTCTTGCCATGATATCGGGGCGAATTCGGCCAATCTGCGGTTCTGGGCCGAGTATCTCTCATTGCAACCCGGCAGTGCCGCTGTCGACACCACCGGGCGGCGTCCGGAGCAAACTATTTCGACGGCGTTTCGATCTTTACGTCCGCGTCGATCTTCTTGGTTCCGCCGTTCAACAAATTGGTGCCGAACAGTACGTAGAGAACCGCCAGGATCGCGACCACGCCCACGATCACCAACACCGCGGTCCCGCCACCGCCACCGTCTTTCACGACCGTCACTTTCTCGTCCGCCATCGCAACCTCCTCTGTTCCTGTCCTGCGAAACGGTCCACACGAGAGACCTGTTCCAAGGGTTGGGCCCGTGAAAAGGGGCCGAGGGAATGAACCCGACAGGCTGGCGCCGCGCGTCATGCTAGCCGCGGAACACCTGCCTTTGTCAGCGGTTCATCTGGCAAAACTCAAAGACTGGAAGTCCATGAACCGAATTGATTCGAGCGAAGCACGCCTCGCAACCCTCTCCGATGCAGAGTTCAAGGACAGGTTGGCCGGGGCGATCACGCATCTTCGGGCTTTCGGGCGAAGCCTCAGCGGAAATCGCGATATAGCCGACGATCTCGTGCAGGAGACCATGCTCAAGGCGTGGGCCGCAAGAGGTCGCTTTGAGGCTGGCACAAACTTCAAGGCGTGGACCACGACGATCCTTCGGAATGTTTACTTCAGTCAGACGCGGCGCAATCGCTTCGCGGGCGAGTGGAGCGACTTGGTCGCGGACCGCGTCCTCGCCGCTCCGGCGAGTCAGGATAAGTCGGTCGAGCTGCGTGACCTCATGCGGGCCCTCCAGCAAATCTCTCCCGATCAGCGCGAAGCCCTCATCCTGGTGGTTGCTGCCGGGATGGCCTACGAAGAGGTGGCAGAAATCACGGGCGTCGCCGTGGGTACGGTCAAGAGCCGCGTATCGCGAGCGCGTCTTGCGCTCGAGGAGCTTATCAACGGCGGTGTCCTCCAGACCAAGCGTCAGGACTTCGGGAGTGCAGAGGCGGCCGTAACCAGCTTGTTCGCCTATCTGGATACGGTCCAGGCGCGCTACGGGCGCCAAGCCGACCGCGACGAAGCTGGGATGCTCCAAATCGCGGCCTGATCCAAGGCGCCGGCGGGCTCAGGACGAGAGAGGTGCCGGGCAGAATCTGCCAATGGAACTCTCTCAGGCGATTTGCTCCTTAAATCGCAACAAGTGACGGCCGTCTGTTTCCCCGCGGCGTTGTTCGGAGCAGAGGCGGTGGCGCGGCGTTGTGCGGTAACGGACAGTCAGGCAGCGCAGCTACGGGTAGTGTGCGAGGCTGCTCTGCAGCTTCTTCAACCCGCCGGCTCGGCGCGCTTGGCTCACATCACCTGAGACGAGACGGTCGATGCGTTCGACGAGGCCAAATCTGTGATGGACATCAATCTGATCCGGAACTGAATGGGACCGGGTTACCAACGATTCGAGCGAGCAGTTGTCGACCAGCGCTGCAATTGTGAGCTCCAGAGGATCGAACGCCTTTGGCGAGCGTCTATCCACAAGGGGCCCGTAAGTCGTTGCCCGGAGAGCATAACCATGAAGGTGCAGAAATTCGCCGCGTCTGACGCCTCGTTCGAACGATCGCCCGGCCAGACCGCCGATGTGTTCGCGGGCAATCTTGTCGACCAGCGGCACGGCGGCCCCGTCACCGTCGGATATGGCCGCTACGGCCCGAATCAGTCGATCGACGAGGAGATCGCGGTTGATGACATCATGATCGTGCTGGAGGGGCGCGTGTCGGTGACAAGTGACGGCCATACGGTGAGCGCCGGGCCCGGCGAGATCATCTACATGCCCAAGGGTAATGTTGTGACCATCAAGTCGCATGGCGAGGGTGCCTTGACCGCCTATGTGACCTATCCCCACTGGCAGGAGCCGGGTGACGGCGGCAATGCGGACTGGTCAGCGGCGGGCTGAGACCTTTGAGGCCGGCGCAAGTCCCACGGATGGCTTGTTCCCAGCCATAGCATAGGCTCAGCTTGACCGGCCCGGGTCTGTCATCGGTTCCATTTCCCTCGGGTCGGGATTGCGCGTGACGGGAAGGGAGCTGGTCTGGCGCTCGATACGCCTGTGGACCACTGCTTCGGTGCCCGGAATCCATAGCGCGTGAAGCGCTTCGCTGTTGGCTGCGTCCGCATGCGTACGCCGCTCATTGTGGCGAACATAGTCTAGCCAAGTCGCGAAATCGAACCGTTCCACCCATAATGTCGCATCCGACAGGTCGCGGGTCAGCGCCCAGTCGCGAGCGCCATCGCGCCGGCGGATGCGGCGGCGTTCGTGCATGACCGTCAGGAAGGCCGCGATGTCCCGCTCGGCGATGCGATGCTCGACCGTGATGACAATCGGGCCGCTGCGCGCTTCGATCTGCACTTCGGTGTGCGGCTCGACCCAGACGTCGCGCGGGGTGAGATTCAGCTGACTGATTGCGGGAAGCTTGAAGACGAGACCGGCGACGATGCTGAGCAATTGCACCAGCGCGGCGGCGAGGAGCGCATTGCGCACCCCATGCCCGCTGGCGATCGAGCCGAAAAGCCAACTGCCTGCTGCCATTCCACCGAATGCGGCCATCTGGTACAGCGCAATGGCACGAGCGACCACCCAGCGAGGCGAGGCCATCTGCACGCTCACATTGAAGGTCGAGAGCGCCAGCACCCAGCCGGCGCCGGCCGCTGCGAGTCCGAAAAGCGCGATCGGCAGGATGCCGGTCGCGGTAACGGCGGCGCCCGCGGCGAGTCCCGCCGAGGCCACTCGCACGATCCCTTCGGTAGAGAGGCGTTCCCGAAGCTGACGGCCGAGCACGGCGCCGCCCACCGCTCCCAGCCCGAAGGCGCCGAGCAGCAGGCCGTAGATCAGGGGGCCGCCCCGGATGAGATCGCGCGCTACCAGTGGCATCAGCGCCTGGAGGGCGCTTGCCGACAGGCCGAACAAGGCGGCACGGGCCAGCACCACGCGGATATGGGGAGATAGCCGGACGTAGCGGACGCCGGCGGCCATGGCGAGGCCGAGCCGCTCGCGCGGCAATTTGCGCCGCGGCAGGTCGGGCTGCCATCTTTTGAGGACGAAGATCAGGCCGATATAGCTTACCGCATTGGCGAGGAAGGCCGTGGCGGCGCCGGCGGTTGCAACGATCACGCCTCCGATGGCGGGACCCAGGCTGCGCGCGATGTTGAAGCCCATCGAGTTGTAGGCGACGGCGCTCGAAAGGAGCGGGCGGGGTACCATATCGCCGACCGATGCCTGCCAGGCAGGCCCGTTGATCGCCGTGCCGCAGCCGATCAGGAAGGTGAAGACGAGCAGCAGCCAGGGCGTGACCAGCCCGAGCCAGGTTCCGATCGCGAGAAGCGCCGAGACCAACAGCATGAAGCTCTGGGCGGCAAGCAAGACCCGCCTTCGGTCGAGATTGTCGGCGACCGCCCCGGCCCACAGCGAGAGGAGCATGATCGGGAGGCTGGTCGAGGCCTGGACCAGCGCGATCATCTGCGGGGATGCACCCAGGCTGGTCATCATCCAGGATGCGCCGACCGCCTGGATCAGGCCGCCGAAATTGGAGCAAAGGCTCGCGATCCAGATTGCGCGGAACAGTGGCAGGCGGAAGGGGGAGGTTGGCTCGGCACTCATAGCTTGGAAATGCCCGACGGTGGCCGGCCGATCCAGTGCAACGCCCCGAATGGGAGGGAAGCTGCCGGGAAGGATTGGTTCGAGCGCAGGTTCCCCGTGGCTTAGTTGCCTTCTGCCAACGGCAGCGTGAAGGAAAGGAGCGCGCCGCCCTCTGGATGATTTTCGGCACGCAGAGCGCCGCCATGGGCTTCTATAATCGTCCTGGAGATAGAAAGGCCGAGGCCAAGGCCATTTTCCTTCGAGGTGAGAAAAGGCTGAGACAAGCGTTGCAGCAGTCCGGGGGCAAAGCCCGGACCATGGTCGCGGACCCCGACGCGAACCATTTCCTCCTCAAGGGTGACAGATATGGTCGGCGGTCCAGCGTCCACCCCTTTCTGCGCCTCGCACGCATTTCGGACCAGATTCAGGATAACCTGCTGAATCTGCACGGCGTCGCAGTATACCTCGATGTCGACCTCGGGCTGCACCCGGGCAATTGAGTCATCGCAGATCCGCAGTATCCGGACGGTCTCCAGCGCTTCTTCCAGCAGCACATCGATCGCCACCACATTGCGCTCGCTGGATCCGCGCGCGACCAGTGAACGCATCCTCTGGATGATGTCGCCGGCGCGCTTGATCTGCGCCCCGGCATCGGCGAGGCGTTCGGCGATCGGTACTCCCATCGCATCGGGCAGGCGGTCTGCCAGGAACCTGCCCGTGCTCAGATAATTGCTTGCCGCCGCCAGGGGCTGCGTAAGCTCGTGGGACAAGGTTGCGGTCAAGGAATTCATCGCACCCACGCGCGCGAAATGGGCCAGTTCGGCCTGGAGCGAATCGTGCCGCCGTGCCTCGGTGACATCCTGTGTGGTGCCGTGGAAGCCGATCACCGAACCGTCTGAACCCAGCGTAGGGACACCGGAGACCCGGTATATGCGGTCGCCGGCTTTCGGAAGACGGACCTCGAGTTCCCAGGAGATTGGCCGCCGATCGCGGATCAGCCGATCGCGGGCCTCCTTGTTGGCCCTGATCGAGTTCTCGCTGAGAATCGTCGCGATTTCCTTGCCCATCGGGCCAAGCGCTGGATCGCGCTCGTACATTTCGTACAGGTTGGGGGACCAAGTCACGGTCTCGTCGCCCGTGCGATACGACCAGTCTCCCATGCGCGCGATGCGCTGCGCCTCCTCAAGCCTTTCCCGCGCGGCTGCTGCGTCAAGAGCCCGCTTTTCGCGCGCGCTCACCCCTCGCATCAATAGCGAGGCGAGAAGAATGATGGCCGCGGATAGCGCAATACCACCGGCCGCATGGAGTCGCGCCCGCGCGCGCGCATCGCGAAGTGCTTCGTCCTCCAGGATGCTGTAGCTGACGAACAAGGGCTGCCCAGGGATGCGCCGGTGGCTGACCAGCCGCATCTGCCCGTCAAGGGCACCCGGCCCAGCGAAGCGGCCGCTCTCGGCCTCGCGCTGCTTGCGGAACACGACGCCCTTGCTCACGTCCTGGCCCGATGTCGTGACGCCGCCGATTGTCCTCGAGCGAATGATCCCGTCGAGCCCGACTACCCAGGCAGATTCGGAGGGCTTAACAGCCGCGGCGCCGAAAATCTCCGTCAGTTTGGCCGGATCGATTGCCACAATCGTGGTGCGATCGGACGCGCGTACGCCTTCGAAGTGCTTTGACAATAGAAGAATGTTGCGGTGAAGCCTTGGAGAGAACACCGGCGGGCTCACGATCAGCCCTGGTGCTGTAGCCCCCTTGCCGAGTCTCGCTCTGATAAGCGTCGCGGCCTCGCTTTGGCCCTCGATGCTGCGCTCCGTGGTGGCAATGAGGTGCCCGGTTGCATCCGCGACGTGGATCGCCAGGAAGTCTCCATCGGTGGCAACCGGGTCGGCGAGGATGCGTGGCAACTTGCCGGAGGAGCCGTCAGCTCCCGAAGGGGTCTCCACCACTTCGATGTGGAGCGCCGCCATGTTGGCGTGATCAAGCGTGCGCGAGACATATTGCTGGAGCATCAATGCGCGATCGTCATTCTGCCCGAAGGCGAGTCGTTCAGCTTCACGCTGGTCGAACGCAACCTGCCGACCGATCAGCGCCCACAATACCAGCAAGATCGCCGCGGCGATCCCGGCCACGAGCAAAAGGGCGGGCAATGCGTTCGGTCTGCTTTCGCCGTTCGCCATTCGGCATTGCTCCCTGTGCAGTCAGGTAAAGAATTGCGCATCGCGGCGGCGCTTCCTAGAGCCACCGTGCGAGTTCAAGCTGTCGTATCAGAAACACTTGATCTCGGCGGGCGATCCGCAAGGGAAGAAGCGCGGTCCTGCTGGTTGAAGTCCGCGGCTGCTCGGCCTTGGAACCCGCGACAAATGCTTAGCCAGGTGACCGGGTTGCTCCCATCAGGACATCGCGCGGGCCGCATAACCTGCGGGCAAAGCACGATAAAAATTCTCGCACAACCCTCTTGAAACCCCGTCCGGAGATTCCAAATCTTCGCCGCCGGACGCGATTTCTCGGTCCGGCAGGACCTGGGGGCACCGGCTCTCGATCCGGTGCGCCTCGTGCTCAGATTGCTCATTGGAGGATTTGGATATGAGGACCGATTTCGATTTTGCGCCCTATCGCCGTTCGACCATCGGGTTCGACCGGCTGTTCGATCTGCTCGAAGCAAGCATGCGCAGCGACAACGGCAGCAGCCCACCGTTCAACATCGAGCGCCACGGCGACGATCGTTACAGCATCACGCTTGCGGTCGCCGGTTTCCGGCCCGATGAGGTCGAGATTGTTGCGCAGAACAACCTGCTGAGCGTCACCGGTCGAAAGGCCGAGGATGATGGCGCGACCCAATATCTCCATCGGGGCATCCCGGCGGGTGCGTTCGACCGCCAGTTCCAACTCGCGGACTTCGTGGTCGTCGAAGGCGCGAGCTTCGAGGATGGCTTGCTGCGCATCCAGCTCAAGCGCGAAGTCCCAGAGGCGATGAAGCCACGGCGTATCGAGATCAATGGCAGGACGGGTCAACCGGCGAACGATCTTCTCGAAGGACCCGCACACGAGGCTGCGAGCGACGCCGCCTGATCCAGGCCTGCCTCGGACCATGCGGGGCGGCATCCTCACTGAAATTGAACTCAGAACGACCTTCGAAAGGAGAGAGCGAATGTCGGTTCATTATTTTCAGCGGCTACAAGATCCGCGAGAGCTGGCGGGCCATCCGCAGATCGAGCCAGAGGTGAAGCGCGCGATCCTGGCATCCTGGGCGTCCGATGCCTTCGCAGTGCGGTCGAAGCCGGGCCTGCGAAAGCTTCGGGAGGTGCCTGGATCGGCACCGGCCGGCGACGGGCGCGACGCCCTGAGCGGCATGGACTCGGCGCGCTGACGGACGAGCCGGTTATGCGTACCCTTTCCACGATTCCGCAGGAGGTCATCGAGTGCATCGCCGACGGCCGGGAGCCCAGCGTCCAGGAGCTTGGACGCGTAGCCCGGGACATCTGGCGCGACATCTGCGGCGATGACTCTCAAGCCATCCCACCAGCAATGCATGCAAAGGCGCGTCATCTCAGCTTTCGGGCCGCCCTAGCGGCGCTTGCAGGCGCGGATTGAGCCGTTGGCGGCAGGGTGGTCACTCGTGCCTGTTTTCTTGGACAGGGGCTGCTCCCGGAAGACCCTGTCCATAGTGGACGGGCGATCAGCGGTAAAAGGCGGCCGCTATCCCTGGCACAGCATCGTTCTGAACGGGTTGTCGACCCGACATGAGGTTTCGTCGATCAAAAGGCGCGATATCCGGCGCCTTACTGAGAGCCTTCGGCGCTGTCGTCCCGCGGCACGACAGAAAAGGCGCCTTGTTTCCTCACGGTCCGTTGCAGGGATCAGCCGGCCGCCAACAGCAGACGGTAGAGTTTGCGAAGCTCGTCAGCGCGATTCTCCGGCGCCCATTGCTCCAGCCCCTCGTCTAACTTGCTCGCCAGGTCGCCGAGCTCGGGCTGGCCGAACATGCCGGCTATCCCGGCGAGCTGGTGCGCCAGCTGCTGGATTTCGTCGCGCGCCGCGTCGCTGACCTCGCCTTGATCGAGAACGATCGCGATCTTGGTCAAGGTGGCGACCTTGCGTGCGAGATAGCGCGCTTCGAGCGATGGCTTGGGCGAGGGCGCAGGCGTTTCGGCGCCCAGGATTTCTTCGCAGACGTCCTCGTCAGCGGAGGCGAGGAACCGTGAGAGCACGCGTTCCAGCTGCCGCTCATCTAGCGGCTTGGTCAGCTGGTCGTCCATACCGGCGCGGGCGCAGCGGTCGAGATGCGTGGCTTGCGCGCTCGCGGTGAGGGCGACGATCGGGGTCGCACGTTGCGGCGTTTCCAGTCCGCGGATCGCATGAGTCGCAGCAAAGCCGTCCATTACCGGCATCTGGCAATCCATCAGGACCAGATCATAGCTTCCGTTGCGGACCGCATCGACCGCCTCGGCGCCGTTGGTGGCGAGCGACACCTCAAGGCCATAGCGGGATAGTGTGGCGAGCATGAGCTCCCGGTTGAGATCGACATCGTCGACCACAAGGATGCGCTTTCCGGAGAAGTCGAGCAACGGAAGCCGCTCCGCCTTTCCA
The DNA here is from genome assembly GCF_038440415.1 of Sphingomonas sp. OTU376. Classification (NCBI taxonomy): domain Bacteria; kingdom Pseudomonadati; phylum Pseudomonadota; class Alphaproteobacteria; order Sphingomonadales; family Sphingomonadaceae; genus Sphingomonas; species Sphingomonas sp. OTU376. The sequence continues at coordinate 15,011 of NZ_JASATQ010000029.1, forward strand.
CGCCCCGCGGAAGGGGGCGCCTCACATAGGGGAATCTCGAACCAGAAGGTCGATCCCTGGCCCACTTCGCTCGCGAGGCCCATCTCGCCCTTCATAAGTTCGATGAGCTGGCGGCTGATCGCCAGGCCAAGGCCCGTGCCGCCATAGTGCGAGCCCACCGCAGGCCCGGCCTGGACGAACCGATTGAACAGGGTCGCAGCCTTTTCCGGAGGGATGCCGGCCCCGGTGTCCCGAACTTCGACGCGCAAGCGATGATCGCCCCGCTTTCCGCTCGTCCAGGCCGTCAGCGTAACTGATCCTTCCTCGGTGAACTTGACCGCGTTCGACAAGAGGTTGAGCACTACCTGGCGTAGCCTTGCATCGTCGCCCTCCATCCAGGCTGGAACATCGGACCCGATCAGGGCGCGTATCTCGATGTCACGCGCCGCTGCCTGCGGCTCCATCAACGCGACGGTCTGTCGAATGAAGTCGTGCAGGTCGAACGATGCGGAATTCAGCTCCAGCGCTTCGGCCTCGAGCTTGGAGAAATCGAGTACATTGTCGATCACGCCCCGCAGGGCCTGCCCGGCATTGTGGACGAGCCGCACGCGTTGCCGCGTCGTATCGCTGAGCTCCGGCGCCTCGTCCAGGAGACGGGAGAAGCCGATGATGCTGTTGAGCGGTGTGCGCAGTTCATGGCTGACATTGGCAACGAAGTCGGATTTGGACTTCACCGCCTGTTCGGCCTTGAGCGTCGCGGCGGCAAGCGCATCCTCCCGCCGCTTGCGGTCGGTGATGTCGCGCACCACGTCGATGAAGCCGGTCATGGCCTCGTCATGAGCATCGTGCAGGATGCCGATGCTCGATTCCAGCCAGATCCATTCGCCATCCGTGCGCTGCGAGCGCCAGCGCACCCTCTCGGCACTGCCCGTGCGCAGAAGCGTCGCATATTCGCGGCGCAGCGCCGGCAGGTCTTCGCCGTGCACAAAGTCAAAGGCCTGCCGCCCCAGCACATCGACGGGGTTCAGACCCATGATCTTCTCGCACGACGGCGAGATGAACGTGACGCGCCCGTCGAGATCGGTCGTCGTGATCATGTCCGTCGAATTGCGCGCCATCAGGCGATAGCGGTTTTCCGCTTCGCGCTCGCTGGTGAGGTCCTCGACTTGCGCGATGAAGTGCGGCGGATTGCCGTCCTCTGCCTCGATCATCGATACGGAGAGCCGGACCCACACTTCGCGGCCGGTCTGGTGCAGATAGCGCTTGTCGATCTTGTAGCTGCCGATCTTGCCCGCTATCAGCTCGGAGAGCTGGGCAAGATCCGCCTCCAGGTCATTGGGGTGGGCGATCGTCTGGAAGTCCAGCGTGGCGATCTCATCGGGCGAATAGCCGACGATCCGCACAAACGCTTCGTTCACCCGGAGGAACGCGCCGTCGAGAGAGACGATCGCCATGCCGATCGGCGCGTGATTGAATGCGTTCTCGAACTGCTCCGTCCTTTTCAGCCGCTCCGAGATGTCGTGAAGGAGCGCAGTGAATTCCCAGCCCCCGGGCGTTGCCGCTGCGTTGATTGCGAGTTCGACCGGGATGAGCTTGCCACTGCGGTGCAGCGCCTGGACCTCGATGCGGCTACCGATAAGCGTCCCTTCACCCGTGGCCAGGAAACGCGACATCGCGGCGCGGTGGCGGTCGCGCAGGTCGGCCGGGACGATCAGGTCCGCCAGGTCCCGGCCGACCGCCTCCTGTTGCGGCCATCCAAAGGTTAGCTCTGCCTGACGGTTCCAGCAGGTGATGACGCCGGCGCTCGTCATGGTGACGATCGCCTGATGCGCGTTGCCGATAATGCCGGAGAGGCGCTGCTCGTTCGCCCGTAGCGAGGCCTCCAGGGCCGCCCGCTCTCCGACTTCGCGTGAAAGCGCCTCGACCGCACGCGTTCTTTCCTCGAGGTTGCGCTCCGTCTCGACGATGCGCAGTTGCTTGCGCATCTCCGCGGAAAGCATCGCGGTTACCAGGCGTGCCGCCTGGACGTCGTCCTCACCAAACCTGCCGGGCGTAGGAGCGCATATCTTGACAACGCCGCGCACTGACTCCGTGCCCAGCAATGGAGCGCAGATCATGGCGCGCACGCCGGTGCGCGCGCAGGCTTCGCGATCGACCCTGTCGTCCTTGGACGTATCGTTGCTTATGAGCAGTTCGCCGGTGGACGCGCAGCGCCCCGACAGGCTGCCCGTGCTGTTCACGCGCAGCCCCAGAAACTCCCGCATCGTGTGGCTGGTCGCTCTGTAGACGAGGGCGTCTCCGTCGAGCAGCTCAATCACTACGCCGGCGCCTTCTATCAGCACGCCAAGCTCATCGACGACGGCCTGCATGAAGCGATCAAGGTCGAGATCCGTTTCCGCCAGCCGCGCTTGGGCGCAGGCCAGCGCCTCCAGCCGCCGCACCCGCTCCGGGGCCGGCGTGGCGCGGGTCTCATGACAGTCCGCCGAATCCGGGCTGAGCGCATGATGAAGCATGGAAATCCTGTAAATTCAGGCAGATGAACGGAATGATAAGACGTTCTTCGGTGCAACTACGGATAGCAATTGCCGCAACCAGCTTTGGTATTCAGGGCTTGCGACGCGCTGCCCAGACAAGACCGGCAACTGCCGTGACGAGCGACGCCAAGCCAAGCAGAAAGCCATCGCTGAGGATAAGCATATCGGTACTCCTATTTAATGGAGTCGATACATGTTCACTTAATGTTCCAACATTGCAAGTGATGTTCTCATCCGGTTTCGACCACTCGTGGAAGGGGCGCGGCGTGGCCAGAAACGAAGAGCCAGCAAGGGCTCCGCGTGATGGACACATCGGTTGGCAGGGTTCGGAGATGCCAAGGGCGGCATGCCCGGCAGAGTCGCGCGGTAATATAGATTGCATCTGCGATACACCGGACGCGTGACGACGGAGTCCGAGCGCGGGCCAAGTTCGCAACTGCGGTCTTGCGGAATCCGCTTCCGACTATCGGAGCTGTTGGTCCAACCAGCGCTGCAGCTCGCGCTATGTCCAAGCGCGCGCCTGGCGGGAGGCAGGCTATATCGCCGATCCGGACCTCGTGAACCAGTTGGTGCAGTTCCGTAGGGGCTTACTCCCGGTAGGCTCGCACCATGCTAGCCGCTCGAGCAGAGTTTGTCTTCAATTTGGAATCGAAGAAACCAGACCGCGCCACGTGGGGGGGAAGAGGCGCGAGTCTGGCTTCGGAGACTACAACTGCAACGAAAACAGAGAGTTCCCCTGATAATCAAATAGACTCGTATTTCGGCGTCCCCGGCGGCTTGAACCGGTGATGCTCAATTGCGCAGCGTCCTGAGCGCGTCGAAGCAGTCGTCCAGAATCCTGACCGCCGTATCTGATAGCCGTACCAGGATGCGGCGCCCATCATTCGGGTCGGGCGAGCGAATGAGCAGGCCCTGGTCGACCAGGCGCGTGATGACACTCAAACTGGTGCGCGAGGGTGTGCTGGCGGCGCCGCTGAGGCCGGTAAGCGACATGGGTATCTCGGGATCGCCGACATAGAGATCGACGAGCATGTCCCAGGCGGGTGTCGAGATGAGGCTTGGCCCTGCGCGTTCCGCCAGGAGGCGCGAAACCCGGATCGCCAGCTTGGCGACTTCAAGGCGCGCCTCGGATCTCCTAACTGCCATGGCCCTTGAGTATGTTGTCAAATGCGCCGGCATAGAATTGCCCGATTAGCGCCTCGTGGTCGGGATGAAGGGTGTCGATCGCGCCAAGCTCTGGTATCTCGCTGTCAAGTAACCGGGAGGCGCAACCACCTTCGAAAGTGCCGAGGTTCGGGCGGTGCGAACGATAGCCTGCGAGCTCGGCGAGGGCCCTGGGGAAACGTCTTGCGGTCTCCGGCGGATAGGCGAGCCAAGGTAGCTCATAAGGCTTGAGCCAACCCAGACTATAGCTGACAATCACGCCGCGACGCGAAACGCTGGTCCGGTTGGCGCCACCGGCATGTAGCGTCGATCCCAGGAATAGCAGGGCGTCTCCCGGTTGCATCTCCGCGGCAATCGCGTCCGCGAGCGGAAAAGCGATCTCGTCCTGCCGGCGGTGGCTCCCGGTCCAGAGAAGCGTCGCGCCGTTGTCCCGGGTGTAAGGGCCCAGCGGCCACATGACATTGACCAGATATTCAAGGCCAGGCTGGCGCACCGGCCACATGTCCTGGTCGCGATGTGGCGGTTGAATCTTGCCGCCAGGCAGGATCTCGATTGCCTGGGTGAGGTTAAGCTGCACGGTGTCGCAACCCGGCGAGAGGACCTGTTCGACGATTGGCAGGATCCGCTCGCTACGCACAAAGCTGTCCATATGCGACGAGCGGATGAGCAGGCGATGAAATCGCTTTGTCCACTTGCCGTAAAATGGGCCCTGCGCATGCGGTGATTCTTCGAAATCCCGCGCCAGATCGTCTGCAAGCGCGGCGACGATATTCGGGTCGATCGCGCCCCGCATAATACACCATCCGTCGCGAAGCAGTCGGGCGAGGTCCAGATCGGCGCCGGTATCGGTTTTCAGCTGTGTTGCCATGACAGACTCACGCCGCCAGCGCGGTATGGCTGTCGCCGAAGCCCAGTACGGGTTCGATCCAGGTTCCCGCCTGTTTGAGCTGGGATATCGTGTCGGCATTGATCGGAATCCGGATCGCGCCGGTGGACACACCCTCGATCATCTTGGGCGTGCCGAGCAGTTCGCAGGTCCAGCCCATCGAGAGAAGCTGGGTCAGCCACCCCGAGTCCGCCACGCCGGTGAACCAGGTATACCCATTGGCCAGGGCGAACCGCATCGCTGCGCTGATCAGGCTGTTGCGAACCCGAAGCCTTTCCGCAGCGCGTAGGGATGGTGACAGGCAGCCGCGGGTGATCTCGGCCACATCAGGCCCTGCCGGCACCGGACCGTCGCAAAGCTCGGTGAAGAGCTCGCCCATCAGGTGAGGCTGTTCGGTAGGAAGCAGCCGGAAGGAGCCCTGATGCGCGCCGTCCGGGCCGGCGCTCACAAGATAGATCGCATGGCGCGTATCGAACTGGTCCCTCTCGAACTCTTCTGCGACTACAGGCACATTCCAGCGCCGCATGTCGACGAAAACCCGCTTCCGGTCGCGGTGCATATTGTCGAGGATCGGATTGGAACCCATAGGCTGGCAGCCGACAAAAACCTGAATCATACTCTACTCCCGCACAGATGCGGGACCTCAGCTCTACCAGGTGCCGACTGCCTGCCACCCGCTATTCAGGGGGTTGTCTAGGGGCGGAAGATTTCTCCGAAACTGATCTGGCCGTCGAACAGCGCGCGGGCGATCAGAAACGGTCGCTGGGCATTGCCATAGGCCCGCCGCACATTCTCGACATGCTCATGTGCCGTGGAGGACGCGATGCCGAGGACTTCCCCAATTTCGGGGTCGGCCTTGCCCTTGGCCACCAGCACGAGCGCATCGCGCTGCCTGTCGGTCAGCGGCGGCACCGAGCCGCCCGGGCCCGGGTTCGCGCGGCGAAGAATGCGACGCCCGGCTTCGAATGCATAGGCCCCGATCATGGTGGCGATCGGTAATGCGGCTTGGGTGACGAAATCCAGCCTCGGTCCGCCGAAGGAGCAAGTTCCGCGATATTCGCCAGGGACATGCACCGGAACGGTAAAGCCCTCGGTGAGTCCGTGATGGCTCGCCGCGTCGAGAATGTGCATGTCGCGAGGGGAAAGCTGGATCAGCCTGCCTGCGTCTGACCAACGGAACCCCGTCGCAGTGTGGATGCTGGCACGATGGATCGGGTCATGCACGAAATAGCGTTCGGAGAGTGCCCGGACTGCCCAGCTCGTCGGATAATTCGAAAGGCCTAGTGCATCCACAGGAGGCCCTGACAAATTTACATGATGGCCAATGGCGAAGTATCTGAAGCCCAGGTCGCGTGTAATCGCCTCCAGTGCCTCACGAAGCTCGCCCATTTCCTTCGCTTTAAGAAGCCGGCCGATCATTTGCGCTAGCATCATATTCACTAAATAGTCTCCTTGTTCCGGGTTGAAATCCAACCTGGCACCAGCGAGCCTATCGATCCGCATTCCTTGTCCGTCAGAATATATTGGTCCTATTGACAGAGGTCTTTGAACCGATTTGGAGGAAAGGGAAGGGAGCGTCGGAGCTTGTTGGAGCTCTGCGATGCGACCCAGTAATGTCTCCGAACCTCTCGAAGCCGCTGCTGCCGCCATCGTCGAGGCTCAGGGTGGGATCTGGCGAAAGGGAGGCGCCCTTTGCCGATGCCCGGCGCATCAGGACAAGACGCCCAGCCTGTCTGTCCGGGTGGGTGATACTAGCATCCTGTTCAAATGCTTCGCTGGCTGCACCGCGCGGGAGGTAATCCAGGCGCTTCGGCGTGCAAGCATGACGATCCCTGCCGAAATCGCTCGGCAGCGCCTCGGCAATTCGAGCCCGGGCCTCGACCATGGACCGAAAGCGCGTTTCCTTTGGGATCAGGCGTACGTCATCGATGTGGGGCGCGGTGTGGAATACCTGCGTGGCAGGGGAATCGGCGCGGGCGGGCCGTCATCGCGCTTTCACCCCGCCGTGCCGCTCGGGCGCGGTCGGCGGCTTCGTTTCCGTCCTGCCCTGCTCGCGGCGGTAGTCGAACGGGACAGGCTCATCGCGGTTCAACGGATCTTTCTCGACACGCGGCTGCAAGCGCTTGCGCCCGATCTGGACGAACCCCGCCTGTTGCTCGGGCGCCCACGCAAGGGCGCCGTGCGGCTCGAGGAACCTGGCGCGGTGCTGGGCCTGGCTGAGGGCGTCGAGACAGCCCTTTCGGCCTCGCTCCTGCTGCGCATCCCTGTCTGGGCGACGCTTGGTAGCGAGCGGCTCGCGGCAATCGACATCCCTTCCTGTGTCCGCCGGCTCGTCCTGTTGCCCGACGCCGACCACGCCGGCGTCCGCGCCGAGCGCAGGGCGCGATCCGCCTACCGGGCGCTGGGACTGCAGACCGAGACCCGATGGCCCTGGTTCGGCCTCAAGGACTGGAACGACGTCCTGCGAAAGGAGGGAAGGGGGATGTGAAGCCGGTGCGGCTGGCCGTCTGATGGGCAGGGGGCGCCGCGATCGGAGAAAACAAATGTCTCAGCCTGTCGTTGAATATGTCCGGGCCCTCGATTGCTTCAAGTCGCCCGACAACGTCCGAACCCATAGCGATGCTGCGGCGGATGCCGAACTCGAGGCCAACATCGCCTCAACCGGTCACCTGCTTCAAAACCTGATCGGGGTACGCGCGCCGCGTAGCTCCAAGCTCGGCAAATACGCCGTATATGGCGGCGGCCGCCGGCTCGAGCGGGTGCTCGCGCACATCGCCAATGGCGTATTCGGCGAGGACTTCATGGTGCCGATCCTCCTTGCCAAGTCTGCCCGACATGCGATCGAGATGAGCCTGGCCGAGAATTATTACCAGCTGCCGATGAACCCGGCCGATGAATGCTGCGGCTTCAAGGCGATCATCGAGCGGGAAAACAAGTCCCCGGCCGATGTCGCCAAGCGCTTCGGGCTCACCGAGAAGTATGTGCTGGGCCGGCTGCGCCTCGCAAATCTGGCCGAACCTGTCTTCATGGCATTGCGATCGGGCGAGATCGGCATAGAGGTCGCGAAGGCGTATGGCAGCACAGCGGATACCAGCCGGCAGGCAAGTGTGTTCGAATTGCTTCAGGCGAGCCCCCATCTGGCCCGCAACCTCAACGAGATCCGCCGGCAACTCGCGAGCGGAGCCTATCGCGGTTCGGATCCCAAGGCGTTGTTGGTGGGGCGCGACGCCTATCTTGCGGCCGGCGGTCGCATCGACAGCGATCTGTTTTCCGACTGCAGTAACGAGTCCTGGCTCGATGGCGAACTGGTCGAGCGCCTCGCAGAGGAGGCGCTGGCGACCGCTGCGGATGCGATCCGACAGCGTGAGGGCTTTGCGGAAGTCCGCGTCCTGTCGGCAAGTTATCTGCCCTGGAGTGTGACCAGCCAGCTTAGCGAAATCGAGCCCGAGCCCCTGGATTCCGGCGAGGAAGTTGCCGTCCGGCAGTCCGAGATCCGGGCGGAACTGGATACGATCGAGGCCGATGCCGGCGACGACGAATACAGCGAGGAACAGGTCGGTCGGATCGAGGCGTTGAACACGGAACTCGAGGCGCTGGAACCGCAATTGGGGTACACGCCTGCCCAGAAGGCAGGGGCGATCGCTTATGTGCTGATCGGTGAAGACGGCAATGCCAAGCTTCATGACAGCTTCTTCCACGCCGAACCGGAGAATTCCGGAGAAGATGATGTCGATGCGGAAGTCGACATCGATGGCGTGGAGCACGGTACTGCTTCGGACGATGATGGCCCAGATGACGACGAGGTGAAGAGCGACCATGGGACCAGCGGCAGATCGTTCAGCGGCCGCCTGCGCGACGAGCTCGCCATGATGAAGACCGAATTGCTCGCGGTGCATGTCGCCAGTGATCCGCAATTCGCGCTCGACCTGGGTGTGTTCATCATGGTGGACGCCGCTCCCGGCTTCGGCTGGAGCGGCATGCCGAGCGAGCTTCGCGCAAAGCCTGCCACGCCGCGGGTTCAAGGTTTCGAAAGCGATACGCCGGCGGCGCAAAGCTGGATCGAGTTCGAGAAGGGGCTCGACGCAACCTGGCGCGAGCACGAGTCGATCGAGGATCGCTATGACGCATTCTGTGATCTGGACGATGCTGGCCGCGCCGCTTGGCTCGGCTACGCGGTCGCGCGAACCATCCATGCGGTGCCGGATGGCCAGACCGGTAGCAGCTTTCTCAATCGTCTTGGCGCGAAGCTGGAAATCGATGTCGCCCGGTGGTGGAGACCGACGGCGCGAAACTTCTTCGACCGGCTCAACAAGTCGACGACGCTGGACCTCCTGCAGGAGGTGTGCGGCCCTGATTTCAAAGCGCGTTACGCGAACGCGCGGAAGTTCGACCTTGCAGCGTCGGCCGAGCGGTTGTTCGCAGGCGATGTGATCGCCGACGACAAAGTCAAGGAACGGGCTATCGCATGGGTGCCGTCCGAGATGCGGTTTTCGCAGCCTGACGCGGTGAGCGTGCATCCGAACGGCGTCGAGACGCTCAGCCCAGATGACGAGGCCTTCGAACAGGTCGATATCTTATCGGATGCCCCGGACCGCGTGTCCGACCTGGACGGGGGCACGGGCGATCCCCATTCGGATCTCGAACTTTCGAAAGCCGCCTGAACGTACCATCGGGGCCGGCCTTTCCGGCCCCGATGGCTGATACCCCTGCAGCCTTCGGTGCCAAGTTCGCGTCCCGCTCGACTGGCGACGCTCAAATTGCTCGGCGGCCTTACTGAGATCGTTCAATACAAAATCCGCCTGATGGTACCGGTAGCGGGGGCGGCCCAGACGCTCCACCCTATTGAGCGCCATTATCCGGCAGTGGTCCGCCGACCGGCCTGAAGCTCGGACCGGTAAAGTGCGCCCGAAGGGAAGGGGGAAAGGGGAGGGCGAGGTCCCGCTAGCGGATCTCCCAAACTCTCAGGAGACCTTTCCATGAACATTATCGCAGCCAACCCTGGGCAGGCGGGTGCCGGCTATAAGGTGGATATCACTCGCGGACGAAATATCGGGCGCGTTTCGTCCGAATGGTTCAACCGTCCCGCAGATCAGCGCTTCCTGTCACTGGATTTGCTTTACGACCGGGTCCGGGCTCGGGCAGACAAAGCCAGGACCCGGATCGTCGAAAGCCGCGACATTCGCGTCCTTGCCAGGAGCGACGATCCCGAAAGGCTGGAACTCCTTACCACGGGCGCCGACAGCCCGGCGATGCCGACCCATTGGTCGTTCGGCCAGCTCTGCAGCCTCATCGGCGCGCCCGCGGGCTATATGCGTGACCTGCCAGCGGCCCTCGCGGGAATCAACCTTCAGCACGGACTGGTGGCGCATCGTGGCGAACAGCTGAAATTGCTTGAGACCGGCGACGGCAGGACCGAGCTACGCGCGGCGACCGGCCCCGACTATGGCCGTATCTGGGACCACGAGCTTGTCGAGGCGGTCATGCGCTTCGCCGGCAACGGGACGGGCGACACGCGGTGGAAAGTACCCGGCGTCCTCGACTGGGGGACGATGATCTACAATCCGCAAGTGGATATTAGCGCGGAGACGACCACGCTTTACGCTTCTGATCGAGACGTCTTCCTCTTCCTGGTCGACGATATGAATCCGATCGAGGCCGGCAAGCTCTCCGACGGTTCACCCGACCTGTATTTTCGGGGCTTCTATGCCTGGAACTCAGAGGTGGGGGCCAAAACGCTCGGTGTCGCGACCTTCTATCTGCGGGCTGTCTGCATGAACCGAAATCTCTGGGGCGTCGAGAATTTCGAAGAGATCAGCATCCGGCATTCGAAGTTCGCGGCGGGGCGTTTCGCACAACAGGCGGCGCCGGCGCTGAGCCGTTTTGCGGACTCCTCGCCGACATCTTTCGTTCGTGGCATCCAGTCTGCCCGCGAGCAGATAGTGGCCCGGAAGGAAGAAGACCGCGAGGACTTCCTGCGTAAGCAGGGTTTCTCAAAGGCGGACAGCGCGCGGATCATTGACGCAGTGCTTGTCGAAGAAGGCCGTCCGCCGTCGTCGATATTCGATTTCGTCCAGGGCATCACTGCCATCGCACGCTCCAAGCCGTATCAGGATGGCAGGCTCGAACTCGAGGGCAAGGCCCGGCGTCTTCTTCGCCTGGCCAACTGACCGGCGTCCGGCCTCCGGTGCCAGCCGTCGGGCAAGTCAGTGTCCGATCAGATACCGACATAATTGAGGAGACTTGCGATGACCTGGTTATCGCAGCCGACCACGCGGGTGTACCGCGTGGCGATCGAGTTCCAGAGCTGCAAAGAGAGTTACGCGTTCGAAATCTATTGCGTCCGGGCGACGGACGCGTTCGATGCAGAGAGGCTCGCGCGGGCACGTGCGGAAGCCAGCACCTATCACAATGCGCAAGTGCCCGGGCTCGCCCTCCTCGTCCATATCGCCCCTGTCGAGACGCCCAATCCTGACAACGACTCTCCACCGACCGCGCCGGCGACATCGGGTTTGGCAGGCGCAGTCGTGGAGTATCTTGTTTCGGTCACACCACCGGACGGAATCCTGGATCCAAGGAAGAATGAAGACCTGACCGGCTTTTCAGGAGTCTGGCCGAGGAGGGCGGGGTATGGCGAGCCTCCGGCGCTCGCCTCGGCTCCAGGATATCCAGACACCGGGCCGCGCGTTTCATTCGACTACGCGGCGTATCGCGCGGTCGTCGATGCTCTGCCTTACCTGCAGCGCCGGGCGTTCCGTCTTCATCGCGCCCAGGGCTTGGATTATGAAGCGATTGCCAGGAAACTGGAAATATCGACCCGCGACGTCGAGCAACTGATCGCGAGCGCTCTTCTAACGTTAATCAAGTTGCTGCCTTTTCCGGACCCGGACGAGACCTGAAGCTGCCGGTAGGTTGACGAGCCGGTGCGAAACAGGCTCGCGGTCGAGAGGAAAGTCGCGACGCCAACCCGGTAGTTCGTCCTATCGCCGCGTCCATATGGTCGAAGCGCCAATGGGGAGCGGCAGATGGATGACAGGTTCGAGCGCGACACGGTACTTCTTCTTCTTCGAAGAGCGATTGCGCTTTGCGACCATCTGGGCCTTGCGGGCGCAGCAATTCATCTCGAATGGGGCGCGGAACTGCTCGCCGGTGCCACAATGGGTGAGGGGAGCGCCTGCGCGATGCTAATGGCGGGCAGGCGCTGCTCGGTGTGTGATCAAAGATCGGCATTCCCGCATAGCCTTAACTAAGCTGGCTTTTGGAATGGTTGGCGTTGCTCGTTCTCATGCCCCCAATTCGAAGGGCGCGGTGCCGGGGCGTAAGGCCAGCACGGGTCGGGGCAGTATACCAAGCTGGCCCCGAAGCCGCCCGGCCGCCCTCGCTGCGTGTTCCTGGTCGTCAAGGACCACTCGGGCCCGCTCCCACGCGCGGCGCCAACGGTCCGGAGGAGAGGGGGGAGAAGGAGGGCGTGTCGTCGGTTTTGGGCAGCATTCCGATTCCGGATCGGGTGTGGTCCATGCCGGATCTGGTGAAAAGCTGCAGCAGGGCGCGCCCAAACGGGAAGTAAGGCGTATCCTACCATCCGTCGCCGCGCAGCTTGCGCGGCCACCCCGGCTTCCGCCGGCGACACAATTCATTTCAATATCGCCGCGGCAGCCCTGCACTGATGTCCGTTGCCGGTCGAAAGCGGCGCAGAAGCGGGCTGATTAGCAGGAGATGCGGGGCTCCGGCCACCGTCGCGCGGGCACACTGAAAAGTCCCCGGTCCCAAAAGCGTCTTCTCACGAACGTGCGGCCGAGGCCGCGACTGGGGCCAGACTGTGTAGCAGGGGTGATCGCGGGGTGCGAGTCTGCTGCTGACGCTTCTTGGTCTCTGCCGCCGCAGCCGACGCGCCAGGCCGGTCGGCTCCTGCTGCACCTTTGTGATGATAGCCGGCACCCTCTCCAGAACGTTCAGTGTGTCGGCTTCCGCCATGTTAGCTCCCTCAGGGCGTCCGATTCGGATCGGATGCGGCAATCGGGGAGGGGTGGGACGCGGGAGCAATTCGCTGGCGGCGGGCATGCCGCGCGGGGCGGGCAGCAGAGGAGAGAGGGACTTTGACTAGTGTCGCTTCGGGTTGGCCGAGGTGGCGAACGTCAAGGAGAAGTGTGATGAATATTGGTGAATTCGCTGTCGGGAACGGCCGTCTGCTGGGATGGATCGCGACCCGCACCATCGACTTGCCGCGGCTGGGCCTGCGCAAGGTCGAGAGCAGCAACGAGCGGGCGCCGCTTTACGAGATCCTCGCGCTCAACGTCGGCAATCGCTGGGTCCAGATCGGCGCGCTGTGGGAAGCGGTCGCCAAGAACAGCACTGGCGAAGTGTTCCTCCAAGGCACGATCGACGATCCCAGCCTTGCCGAACCGCTGCCGATCGCACTGTTCGGCAGCGAGACGGAGGGCTTCCGGGTTGCTTGGCGTCGCCCGCAGCCGCGCGATGCGTTCGCGCCGGTAAGCAGGGGAACGGGCGCGCGTCAGGAAGGACGCGGTGCCGGCGACGGCTTTGGCGAGAGCACCGCGGATGCTGGTGGAAGGCTGGCAGATGCGAATCGCGACCTCGAGGACGAGATCCCGTTCGCCTGACTCACAGCCCGGGGGGAGCCAGCACTTCCTCCGGGCTTCTTTCATGGACTTCAGGAGCATCGCTCATGACCCAGTTGCACAGCGTACATCGCTTCGCCGATCTCGGCCGGCTCTATGCCGAGATGACTACTACCCCCGAATTCCAGGCCGTGTTCGGGGAACCGCTCGGGCTTACGATCAGTCAGGTCGGAGAGGCGCCTGCTGAGCTCGACATGCCCGAGCCGCTTGCCGTGCAGGCCGATTGCGGCGGCGTCATCGCATGCCTGTTCGACCTGCTTGCCGATACCAGGCTCGAGCATCTTTCCGCCGAGCTGGCCTGGGGCTTCGTCAATTCCTTCCATTTCGTCGCGGGGCGGCTCGAACGGAGCGAGGATAGCCTTGCCCGGGAGCTGGGTGAGCTCGCCCGGGTCCCGGAGCCGAGCGAGGTCTATGCGCGTGAGCTGGAAGAAAAGCAGCTGCTTTGCCAGTCGGTCGCCGAGCAACGGGCCGCTGTCGAGACGATGCGCGACTTCGCCGCAGAGACCTATCGTGCGCTGTCGGGATGGCCCTGGTCGCCGTCGCGCGGTAGCCGGACGTCGCCAAGCAGCGCGAGCCAGGTCGATGCGCTCGATTTCCTGCGGGCACGCCAGTTGGCGGCACGGGAACGGCATCTGCCGGCGGGGCCGATCGTGATCTTTTCCGGGCCTGCGGTCTGGCACGACTTCCAACAGATCTGGGACCGGCTTGATGCGATCCTTGAGCGGATCCCGACCATGACCCTGGTCACTACCGGACAGCGCAAGGGCGCCGATGCAATCGCCGCCGCCTGGGCGGCGCGTCCCGGCCAGCGCGTGCCATTGGTCACCTATGGGCTATACGGAACAGGCAGGAAGACGGCTTTCACGCGCAATCGCAAGCTTGTCGATTTGAAGCCCGTCGAGGCGGTGCTGTGCGAGGGATCGGGGCTGCAGGCCAATCTCTACGGGCTGCTGCGCGAGGCGGGGGTGCCGATTCATGCCTTTCGTCGCGCGGACCAGGCCGACGATCCGCGGCCCATGCCACGCCACCGCGTACCGGGGAGACGGTGATGGCCATTCCGGACACGCATAGGTCGAATTTCGACACGCTGCTGAGGGCCGCTGCCGACGGCAACCAGGCGTTGTTGGAATGCCGGGACGCGGTCACCAAGGAGCCGCGCTACGTGCTGTGCGCGGTCGAGCGGGGAGCGCGCGACTATGCACTCATCCCCTTTGGACACCTCCAGGAGGGCAACCCCTTTGAGGCATACCTGCCGCCCGGCGAGTTAGGATAGAGGTCGTACGCGGCTTGCATATCGCCTGGCCATTATGGCTCCCGCCGGGCATCGAGCCCGGCAGGAACCAGCCTTTTCTCTTTTCTCAATTCGTCCAAGTCTCGCACGGGATCGCGACGGCCTCAAGGACGGCGGGGCCCCACCATTTTGCTGCGCAAAATCGTGACCCCCACCGCCGCTGGCGCGGTCGCTTCGCGATCCTTGACCCCGTCGCTCGGAGCCCGTGCAGTGAAGAGAGCCTCTTCAGAACTAGGAGGCTCTTATGACTAGACATATCCGCGCCGTCCGCAATTTCTCGGAGATCGCCGAGCTGATCATGGTCGAGACCGCGCAGCCGGGGGATGCCCTCGCACGCGCCTTCTCGGAGACGATCGACGGGTTCCGTATCGGGGCAGACGAGGACGTCACCGATGCGGGCATGCCTGATGCCCGCGAAGTCGAGCTTGCTACCGAGCTGGTGGTCCGAACCATCTTCGACGTGCTGCGCGACACGCGCCTCGAGCCGCTCGCCGACCGCATCGCCTGGGGCGTGGTGCACAGCCTTCACCGGGTGGCCGGGCAGCTCGACGGTGATGCCGACAAGGCGGCGATACGGGTCAGGTCACTTATCCGCGAAGCTGATGGCAGCGAGGTCGCGACGGCTGAACTCGAGGAAGCCCAGCGCGCCTGCCAGTCGCTGGACGAAGCGCGCGATGCGGTGGCCTGCATGCGGGACCATGCCGCCGAGACCTACCGCGCCGAGACGGGCCGGCCCTGGTCCGGTCCGCGCGGGTCGCTGGTGTCGAGCAAGCGCACCGCCTCGGTGGTCGCGGCTGGAGACTTCCTCGCCGCGCGGCGGCAACGTCGCGTCGAGGCTCACTCTCCGCAGGGACCGGTGGTGATCTTCTCTGGCGGGCAGCAATGGGAGGATCACGCCTGCCTAACCGCCCAGCTCGATGCGATTCGGGCGCGCGTGCCTTCGATGGTGCTGGCGACCACTGCCCAAAATAAGGGTTGTGACGCCGTCGCTGCATCCTGGGCAGCACGGACGGGCACCCCGTTGGTCGCCTTCACCCTAAATCGGGCTCTGGGACAGCGGGCGGGTTTCGCGCGCAACGAGCAGCTCCTCGCGCTCAACCCGGTCGAGGCCATCGTTTGCGAAGGGTCGGGTCTTCAGTCGCATCTGGCGCGGATGGTGCGCGCAGCGGGCGTCCCGGCGCACTTCTTCCGGCTCGCAGATCAGCGGCTTGGTGGGTAATGGCGTGGGGCCGGCCCGGTTCGTCCGGGTCGGCTCCTTTTCTTTTTGTCGGGGAATAATCGCCCGCGCTCAGGGACCCCTGGCGGCGCCCGTCGCGCGGGCGATGCGACACCGCTTGGCGGTGTCGGCCTCCTGCGCGCGGCTCCGCCGTGCTCGTCGCTGGGGCCACCCTTCGGGTGGGCGTGTTTGTCAGGATGGAGCAGTGGGCAGCGCCTTTAATGTCGCGAGCGAAGTGGCGCCGCCGGCGCGGATGGCCTGGGCGATGATCTCGCGGAAGTCTCGCTCGGACACGGTTTCCACGGCATAGTCCGCCAGCATCGCGCCATACCTTGCGCGGAGCGATTTGCGGACGTTTCCGGCTTCCTCGGCCAGCTGGCGCTGGCGCTTGTCCAGCTCGGCGAGCTTTTCGCGGTCGGTCAACTTGGGCATGTCGATCCTTTCACAGTCGGTCTGCCCGCCGCCCTCGAATTTCAGGGCAATCGGTGAAATCGTCAATGTCCCGCATGGGGCTAGGCGTTGGGTCAGATGCCGGCTTTCGCCGGCGTCTGTTTGCTCCCTACGGGAGGCCCCGCCCGTGCCCGGTCGAGGCGGGCTGCGATCAGGATCGCAGCATTTCAGCGACGCACGCCGCAGGGGCGTTTGTAATGCACCGTACGCACGGGTGCTGCGGCCCTGAAAACCGCGGGAATCCGCCCTTTTTGCGAGGTGCGAAACGTCCGCCAGCGCCGTGACATTTGTCCGCCATGTCCGACGCGTCGGACGGGCCCATTCCTAAGTGCCTGTTTCTGCTTGTCATATGCCTAGGACGGTGTCGGCGCTTCAAGATATTGAGATCATGGCGCTTCTTTGCTATTGGAAGAGCGCTTCATCACGTGCCGGCGCTGGACGGGGTCCATGCATGGCACGCTTTACACTTCGCCTCGACGACGCGCTTTTCGACTGGGCGCTCGACCAGTCGCGACGCGGCGGCATCACGCCGTCGGCCTTTATCCGGGACGTTCTCCAGCGTGCTCAGGGCGCCGACCCGGGCGAGTTTCACGATCGTCTCGACGAGATCCACGCCACCGGCATCCAGACGCTGGCGATCCTCGCCACCTCGATCGGCAAGCGGACGCCCGAGACGCTCGAGGAGGGGCTGCGCGAGGCGCGGCGCCTGCTCCGCGAAAGGGGGCTGCTCGATCCCGAGCAGGACCAGGCATGAGCATCTTCCGGCACGACACGCTGGGCAGCTGGACGCGGGGCGGCCAGGCCATCGTCCATAATGTCCGGATGACCACCCAGGTCCTCTACCAGACCACGGTCGCGGGCCTGGTCCTGTGGCTGGGCGGGATCGTCTGGTACACGCTCGAGAAATCGAGCGTCTATGAGCGCTATGTCGCGACCAAGCTCGCGCAGGCGGTCCTGATGGGGGACGCAGTCCCGGGCAATGCGACGCCGATCCAGTTCCGCGGGCCGGACGGTCATCTGGTCTGGACAACGCCCCGGATCCTGCTCGAATCCCAAGTCGCGCAGGTCACGCTCCATGCCTTCGAGCGCTACCTGATCCAGGGGGCCTTGCTGTCGGGCGTCTTCGCCCTTGGCGTGCTGTTCTGGGCCTGGTTCTATTTCACGCGGACGGGGCGCGGGCTGGGGTCGAACCAGTTCCTCCGCGGCGCGCGGTTCGGCACGGTGCGGCAGGTCCGGCGGGCGCTGCGGCGCCAGCCCAGGGGCAGCTTCTCGATCGGCGGCGTGCGCATGCCGGCGGCCTTCGAGCCCGAGCATGTGCTGATCTGCGGGGCTCCGGGAACCGGCAAGACCAATATCATCGTCAAGATGCTGGCGGGGATGCGCAAGGCGGGCCGGCGCGCGATCGTCTATGACACCGCCGGGACCTTCGTCGAGAAATTCTATCGGCCGGGCATCGACGTGCTGCTCAACCCGCTCGATCGCCGGTCGGACCTGTGGTCCCCTTGGGTCGATGTGCCGCGCGACTATCATTACGACCAGATCGCGGAGTCCACGATCCCGGACAAGTCGGGCGATCCCTTCTGGGCCAAGGCGGCACGCGGAACACTCGTCGCGGTGCTGCGCAAGCTGGCGCGCCAGGAACGCACCCTGGTCTCGATCCTGCTCGACACGCTGTTGCGGTCCCGGCTGAAGGACCTGGCCGCCTTTGCGAGCGGCACCGACGCCGCGGCCTTCATCTCGACCGAGGGGGAGCGTACCAGCGCCGGCATCCAGGCCGAGCTGGCCTCGGTGATGCGCAGCTTCTCCTATCTCGACGATACCGAGGACGGGCTGTCGATCCGCGACTGGGTCGCCCATGAGAAGGACGACAGCTGGCTGTTCATCACCGTCAAGGCGGACCAGCTGCCCTCGCTGCGCCCCCTGATCACGGTGTGGCTCGACATCGCGATCAGTGCGATCATGAGCCTGTCGCCGGACCGGGGCCGCCGTCTCTATGTGGTGATCGATGAGCTGCCCACGCTGCAGAAACTGCCATCGCTTTCAGACTTCCTCGCCCGTGCCCGCAAATATGGCGGCTGTGGCATTCTCGGCTTCCAGTCCTATCCGCAGCTCGAGGCGACCTATGGCATCCAGGACGCCGCCGCGGTCACCGGCTATTGCTCGACCTGGGTGGCACTCCGCGCCAACGACACCCCGACAGCGAAGCACGTCAGCGAAAATCTCGGCCAGGTCGAGCAGGTCGAGGCCAATGAAGGCATGTCCTATGGTGTGAACGACATGCGCGACGGCGTGAACCTGTCCCGCATGCAAGTGACCCGTCCGCTGGTCCTGCACACTGAAGTGACCAACCTGCCGAACCTCACCGGCTATCTCCGGTTTGGGCGCGATCTTCCGGTGGTACGCTTCGAAGACCGGTACAACGACATTCCATCGGTCGCGGCGGGGTTCGAGGAGCGCCTCGACGCCCCGCGCAAACTCGCCGTTAGGCCAGGGGATGGAGATCGGGAGGTGGATCCGCCGGCGGGAGATGGTCAGGCGCCGTGCCGCGCGCCGCTAAATCCGATGCCTGATCTGCCCTTGCAAGACTCCGGCCCCGACGGCCCGGAGTCTGTCGAGGGCAGTCGGGGGAGCGCGGCGCAACCTCCCGCGCGTCCAGCCCCGGAAATAGTCCTTTACGGAAAGCCGGCAGGCTTCCGGCTGCGCCAGCATGGCCGCGCGGCTGGAACGCGAGATGCGGCGAGGCCGGCATGATTCATCCCCGCCGTCTAAAGGGCACGTCCGCCAACATCGCTCGCTACTATGCGGTTGGTGATTACTACACCAAGGGCGGACACGAACACTCCGAATGGGGCGGCAGGATAGCGGCCGAGCTGGGGCTGGAGGGCGAGCGCGTCGATGCTCGCCAGTTCCAAGCGTTACTCGAAGGCAAGGTCGGGGACGTTCAGCTAGGCCGCCGGCGAAGGGAAGGGCAGATCGTGCACCATCCCGGCTGGGACTTCGCGGTCAACGCGCCCAAATCGGTCTCGGTCATGGCACTGGTCTTGGGAGACGAGCGCATTCTGGCCATGCATGAAAGGGCCGTGGGGGTGGCGCTCTCCTATCTGGAGGAGCACGCCACGCTCCGGCACCGGGTTGATGGCGAGATCGCACACGAAACCACCGGTCGGCTGATCTTCGCGCGCTTCACCGAACATGCTTCGCGCGAGCTCGACCCGCATCTTCACACGCATGTCGTGGTGATGAACATGACCAACCGGGCCGACGGGGAGCGCATGTCGAGCCTCGAGGCCCGAGCGATGTTCGCCGAGCAGATGGTCGCCGGCCAGATCTATCGCAGCGAGCTCGCTCATGGCCTGAAGGAGATCGGCTACGACATCGCCTTCGACCCTCGCTCGGGGATGTTCGAGATCGCCGGCGTCCCCAAGGGTCTGCTGGCCGCCATGTCGCGGCGTGCCGAGCAGATCGACGCCCATGCCCGCGAGCATGGCCTGACCGGTCAGGCGGCGCGGCGGATTTCCTTCTACGAGACCCGCGGGGCCAAGGAGAAGGTCTCGCTCGAGGCGTTGCAGGCGCGCTGGTCCGCGCGGCTCGGCGACCACAGGCAAGCGGTGGAAGACGTACGGCTCGCAGCGGAGCGAACCGGGGAACGAGCGATCCTTCCGGGGCCCGGCCAGGCCGCGCGGGCGATGCTGTTCGGAATCCGGCAGGAGGAGGGAAGGGAAGCCGTCAACAATCTCGGGCGGCTGCTGGCGCGGGGGCTCGCCACGGATGTCGGGACCGTCCGCCTCACGGATATCCGTCCCCTCGCCGAAGCCCATTCGGCGCAGCGAAAGCTGCTGGAGACCAGGCACCACACCGGCGACGAGATCCAGACCCGGGGCAGGACTACCCGGCGCACCGCGCGCCTGGAACTAGCGCTTTCGGATCATCTCGCCTTGGCCCTTGGCGATGCGGTGCCGGTCGCAAGCGCCGAGCGTCTCCAGGTGGTAGGCATCGCATCGGGCCTCACGCCGGCCCAGCTTGCGGCCCTGCTCCATATCGGCGCCGGCACCGACCGGGTGGTAGGCGTGCCCGGCGTCGCGGGTGCCGGCAAGTCGACTCTGATCCGGTCGCTGGGGGAAGCCGCGCCCGCGGAAATGACCCTGATCGCGCTGGCGCCGACCTCGTCCGCGGCCGCCAATCTTGGCAAGTCCGCCGGGATAGAATCTCGGACCGTCGCCAACCTCGTCGCCAGCGGCGGTAGGGGGGTGGACGCAAGCCATGTGCTGGTCGTCGACGAGGCCGGGCAGCTCGGCAACCGGCAGGCGCTGCGGGTGCTGGAGATCAGCCGGATCAGCGGGGCAAGGGTGATTTTCCTGGGTGACCATCGCCAGACCGGCGCGATCGAGCAGGGAAAGGCTTTCTGGCTGATGCAGCGCCTCGGCTTGCCCGTCGCCGAGCTGACCGAGTCCGTCCGGCAGGAAACGAGGATGATGAAGGCCGCAGTGACCCACGCGCGGCTGAAAAACTATGCCGAATCGTTGGCCAACCTGGACCGTGTCACTTCGGGCGAGCCGGCCGATAAGCTCGCTGAGCGAATGGTCGGCGAATGGTCGAGGCTGAAGCCCGAGAGTCGCGACAGTACCAACATTCTCGTGCTCGAGAACGCGACCCGCCTCATCGTCAATGCCAAGGTGCGCGAGGCGCTCAAGACGGAGGGCGCGGTCGCTGCCGAAGAGGCGCGCCTGGAAGTGCTGGCGCCGGCCGGCATGACAGCTCAGGAAAAGCAGATCGCGCGCTTCTATTCCGGTGGGCAGGTCGTGACATTTTCGCGCGACAACCCCGATCTTGGGATCGCACGAGGGACCGAGTACCGCGTTCTCGGCACGACCGTCGGCGCCCGTGGCCGGCAGGTTGTGCGGCTGGTTGACGAGCAGGGTCGCAGTATAGAGTGGGATCCTAGGCTGCAGCGAGCGAGCCAGGTCAACGTGTTCCGAAGCGAGCGACGCGATCTCGCCGCCGGCGACCGCATTCAATGGCGCCTCGTCGATCATGCGCTCGGTATTCGCAACGCAGACCGAGGGACCGTGGAGCGGCTTTCAGGAACGGAGGCGACGATCCGGTGGGATCGGGACGGCCGCGTCCAGCAACTAGATCTCTCTAGGCACAAGAACTGGGACCATGGCTATGCCGAGACCGTCTACTCGGCCCAGTCCAAGACTTATGATCGGGTCTATGTTCTGGCGCCGGTGAACTCGCCGCTGGTGACGGGACAGAATTATTACACCGCGATCACCCGGGCCCGCTTCGGGGTGAAGCTTTGGACGGAGGACCAGAAACGGCTGGTCGACCGGCTGGAACGGCGGTCCGGTGAGAAAACCTCTGCGTTGGAGGGACTGGGCCGACTGGACCGTGATGGCGTGAAGGCGCGCCTGCAACGGCAGGGGGATCGGCTCGACCGCCTCCGCGCGCAACAGCTTGCTGACAGAGCCGATCGAGCGGTTTGGTCTGATCGGGAGCGCGAGCACCAGGCCCGCGGGTTGCCGGCAGCAATTGCGGGGCGCGCTCAATCGGTCGCCCACATGCTGGATCGCTGGATGCACTCTCTGGTCCAGGGCGGCCGCACTGAATGCGGGCGGGTTGAGGGGCCCCGACACGAGCCGGATCGCCCGGGACAAATTCCATCCGAAAGAGGAGGCGGCCGTGGTCGTTGACCCTGTCCGCCGCGTGACGGCACTCCTCGGGCTCGCCGCTCTGCTGTTGAGTCCGCCGGCGCTCGCTCTGAACAGTCTGCACGGTGAGGTCGTCGGGACATGCATCTCTCGCTCCGCTGGAGGTCATGCCTGGTTGGAGAAGACGTTATGGGCGCTCCATGATCAGGAGCGCGGATGGGTCGGCGCCGAGGTCCGGAACTCCGACGGCAGTCACGACCTTGGCCCCATGCAGATCAACAGTTGGTGGGTGAACCGCATCGCGAAGCTGATCGCGCGACCTGACTGGCAGGTGCGGCATTGGTTGATCAGCGACCCCTGCTTCAATGTCGATGCCGCGCGTTGGATCTTCCTTTCGGGGCTGGCCAGCTCACGAAACTACTGGAAAGCGGTCGGCACCTATCATAGCCCCACCGAGCGCAGGCAGCGTGCCTATGCTGCATCGGTCGCGAGGCGAATGATCCAGCGGTACGGCGCTGAGGTGTTCCGCGAGGCCCCTTAGCTGCTGAACGAGGCCCGGGACTTGGTGGTAGGCTGCCGTGCCGAGCACCGCGAAGCCAACCAGTCCGGATGGTCCCATTATCGGCTCGAACAAGCGATCCAGAGCCTATTCGCACTCTTGGCTATTTGCGCGATTGGAGGCGTCGTCGAACTCCGAAGGCGAGGCCATCCAACGAAGTATCGCGGACAATCGCCACCCGACCGCCCTTACTCCAATGCGCTCCTGAAGAGGGAAGCGACCTTCAGCCATCATTCTGTAGATCGCTGCGCGGGAGCGGCCGGTTTTATCGATCACCGCTTTGATCCGCAGGAACTTGTCGTCAGCGTCATTCATGCAAACCGATCCAGTCGGCCTGCCCGCAGTCGCAATGATGCATACCGGCGGCTTTCTTGGCAAGCCGCTCGGTCGCCAAAAGGAGTCGGAGCAGGGGGCTTTGAGCGCAGGAAAAGGGGTCGATTCGGCCTGCATCGCTTGTTAAAAATGGTGCCGCTTGGTATTTCTCTAGGTCAGGAATTCCATGCTTCGAGAGATGGTGGTCCCTTGTTGGGTACCGCCGAAAAATGGAGCCCGAATATGCCTTATTATCAAGGTGTTAAGGGCGTGATTTGGCGGACTCCCTCTCCGCCACCTACCACCAGTTTTTTGCGGAATTGCGCCCGCGAATCGCTCCATGGGGCAACCCGGCGTTTACCGCTTGCCCCTAGATCCCCGGCTCTCCCTCGCCATCCGGGCCGCTCGTGACAAACTTCGCCTTCTTCCTGCCGGTCATGTTCAGCACCTTCGCGCTGCTGTTCCTCGCCATTTCGCGCCTCGGTCCCGCCGCGGCCCCTTTATGGGCAGCGGGTTTCGGCTGTGCGGCGCTGGGATTCTGGGCTCCGGCGATCGACCAGCTATTGCCGTCCCCGGCCTGGCCGCTCCTCGCCGATACCCTCTTCGCCTGTGCATTCCTCGCCTATAGCGAAGCTCTCCTGGTGCGTTGGCGCGCCCGCTGGCTCCTGCGTTTGCGCCTGTTCATCGCCGTCGGGGCGGTCCTGGGTTGTGGCGTCGCCATATTGCTGCAGGTGCCACTGCTGGAGCTTGCGGTTTCGGACGCGGCCTCCTTCGTCCTGATTGCGCTGCCGCTCGTGGCGGCGCTCCCGCATCTTCGCAATCGCCTGGACCAAGCGCTCGCCCTGGCCGCGCTGCTCGTCGCGTTCGACGGCCTCAGCCGTCTCGCCACCTTGCTGGTCACGCGAGGCTCCGGTGCCTTTCTCGACAGCGTCTATTTCTTCCTGATGCAGGCGTTCGCGAGTGTATTCGGGCTATTCCTGGGCCTCGCCGCGCTTGCCGGCTGCATGTCCGAACTCATCTCCCGCTATCGTCGCGAAGCCGAACTCGATCCGCTCACCCAATCGCTCAACCGGCGCGGTTTCGATCGGGCGAGCGTCGGCGCCCATGATCGCAAGGGTGCGGTGATCAGTTGTGACATCGACCGGTTCAAGGCGGTCAACGACCGTTTCGGACATCAAAGCGGCGACCAGGTGATCAGCGCATTCGCCCGTGTCATCATGGCGCATATGCCCGAGGAGGCGCGGGTCGCCAGGTTTGGCGGAGAAGAGTTTGTCATCTATCTCCCGGGCGCGGACCTGGCGAAGGCGATCGGCTGCGCGGAGACGATCCGCCAGGCGTTTGCCGCCACCGGTGCCGAGGCCGCGAGGATCGACCACGCCCTGACCGCAAGCTTCGGCGCTTCGGCGATCCTGGCCGACGATGGGAGCATTTATGATGCCCTGAACCGTGCGGATCGCGCGCTGTACGATGCCAAGAACAAGGGGCGTAACCAAGTCTGTGCGGCAAGTTTCCTCCGCCCGATCGCCGCTCGTCCGGTCGGCGATGGCCTGGCGCGTGGGATCGGCTGAGGAATAGCGGCCGCTCTTCGGCGCAGCGTCAATCCGGGCGGATCTTCAGCGTCATGTCCTGCTGCCGCCCGGTACCGTGCAGCTCCACGCGATCCTTGAAGAAGTCGAGCCGGGCATAGCTGGTCTCGGGCGTGTCGAGCATCGCCTTCATGTTCACATAATGTATGCCGGCGCGCTCGCCGTAATTGCCGTCGTGATTGTGCCCGTCGAGCCAGACCTTGGCCGAGGGATGCCGCTCCAGCAGCGCGATCACCGCGGGCGCGTTCCACAGATTGTGCTTGTTCTCGGGGTAGACCGGAAAATGGCTGAAGATCATCACCTTCAGGTGGCGCTTGTCGGCACGGCCGAGCTCGGCGTCCATCCAGGCCATCTGCTCGCCGCCGATCGCGCCGTCCCATAGCGGCTTGTCGGCATAGAGCGCCGTATGCGCGGCCATGCTGCGCTTGTGCTCGGGGCTCCCGGCCGGCCAGGCATAGCTGCTCAGATCGTTGCCGTCGGTGACGAGGAACAGCCAGCCCTGGCGCTCGAAGCTGTAATAGCGCTTCTTCATGCCCAGCTTGGCCGGCACCTGCAGCTTGTACGCGTCGTCGACCGAGAACTCGTGGTTGCCCAGCACATAATGGACCGGGTGGCGCAACTTGGCGGCCACCGGCAGTAGCGCGTCATAGCTCGCCCAGTCCTTGTCGATGAAGTCGCCGAGATGGACAACGAAGGCGAGCTTCTGGCGGTTGAAATCCCCCATCGCAGCGGCAAGCTTGCCCGGAGAGGTGTGATACATGCGCTGGCCGCTGTCGGGCGCGTCGGCATATTGCGCGTCGGCGATAGCGCCGATGCTGAACGCCGGCGTCTCTTCGCGCGGCGCAGGACCCGCGCCAATTGCCGCCAGCGCCAGCAGGATCGTCCACCGCATCACATTTTCCTTTCGTCCGATTCGCAGGGGCTTAGGCGCGACAGGTTGCAGTTTTAAGCAGCCGGGCCGGGGCGGTTGTCATGCGAGCTTCACGGAGCGTGCCTAGCGCTGAAGCAATGAGCGGGGCGATTCTCAGGCAGGGGAGAAGCGGCATGACGGCGCCGGCGCGGTCTTGCTTCAAGGGTGTGGCGCGGTGAACGAGTTCACTGCCATCGCCGCGCGCCGCCACGCCGCGGCCGAGGATGCCGCGCTGCGCGCCGCGCTCCACCGCTTCGTCCAGGGCCGCCTGCGCGACCGGGACGAGGGCGAGGACATCGTCCAGGAAACCTATGTCCGCCTCTACGACTATCGCCGCACCAGGGGCGTCGCCGATGTGGGCGCCTTCTGCTTCGCAGTGGCGCGCAACCTGGTGTTCGATCATTTCCGCCGCCGCCAGGCGATGCCCGCCAGCGCCGAGCTCGCAGAGGATATTGTTTGCCCGATGCCTCGCGCGGAGGAAGTGCTCGACTATCGCCAGCGCGTCGACATTCTCGTCGCGGCATTGAAGGTGATGCCGGTGCTCCGCCGCGAAGTGTTCCTCCGCCGCCGGCTCGACGGGATCGCCTGTGCGACAATCGCCCAGGATCTCGACATGAGCCTGGCCGCGGTCGAGAAGCATTGCACCCGCGCCGTCGCCGACCTGCGCGCCGCGCTCGAACGCCGCGGCCTGCCGGCGGGAGCTGCCCGGTGAGTCGCCGCGCCGCCCTGAAAGATGCCGCCCGCTGGGCGATGCGCGAGGATGACGCGGTCCTGCGCGAGGCGCCGCCGGCTGCTGCGCCCGATATCCAGGCTATGCTTGACGACCCGGCGCTTGCCGATGCCATGGGCCAGGTGCCCCGGCTGTCGGACGGCGACATCCTGGCGATGCGTGCCAATAGGCGCCGTGCGCTGGGGACGGGTGGGGCGCTTGTGCTGGTTGCGGCGATCGGCGTCGGCGGTTGGCAGGCGGGCTGGTACCGTCCGGCCGCCCCCGTGCCGCTCCACTATGAGACCGCGCGCGGCCAGCAGCTCGATGTCGAGCTGGCCGATGGCTCGAAGCTTCATCTGAACGGCGAGACCAGCCTAGACGTGACGCTGGGCGACAAGGCGCGCAGCGTCGCGATGCAGCGGGGCGAGGCTTATTTCGACATCGCTCACCGCCCCGACAAGCCCTTTACCGTGGTGGCGGACGGCTCGGCGACGCGCGTGCTCGGCACGGCCTTCGACATCGATATCGCGAGCGGCGGCGGCGTGCGCATCGCCGTCTATCGCGGCAAGGTCCGCTTCGGCGGCGCGGCGGCGGGCAAGGACGGCGCGGTGATCGTCGAGGCCGGCTGGCGCACCCGTTTCGCCGATGGCAAGGCGCGGGCGCCGACCCGCTTCGACGCGACGCAGCAGGATTGGCGTCAGGGCTGGCTCGATGTCGATAATATGAAGCTCGGCGAACTGGTCGATGCGCTCAACCGGCGGGGTGGTCCGCCGATCGCGCCTCCGCCGGGAGCGTTGGCATCGGTCGCAGTTGCCGGGCGTTTCCGCGTCGATAATCCGCATCAACTGCTCGACGCGATGGGCGCGGCTTACGGCTTCGACGTGGTCCGCAAGGGCGAGGAACTGCACCTCGTTCCCACCGCCGGAAGTGACACAAAAACGTCAGATCAATGACGCTGCACTGCAACAAAATTCTTTTGTCCGGAAGCTGATCCACCCCCGTCTTCCCCCCGAGGCGCGCATCGCGCCCGAGCGGAGGAACACATGGATCGTATCAGGGGAATCTCACTCATGGCTGTGGCTGTCACGCTCGCCATGCCGGCAATGGCCCAGGCCCGCGGCGCCGAAGCATCGATGAGCGCACAGATGCGCTTTGACATCGGTGCGTCGGACCTGCGCAGCGCCATCTCGCAATTCTCGCAGGCGACCGGCCTGCAGGTCGTGGTCGCGCCGAACGCGGTCGCCGGCCGCCGCACCGGGGGCGTGCGCGGTGCGCTGACCGTTCGCGCTGCGCTCGACCAACTGCTGCGCGGCACCAACCTGACCGCTTCGGTGCGTGGCGGCGTGGTCGTGCTCACCCCGTCGCGCGCAGCGCCGGCGCCGCGCCGCACCACCCGCGTTGCCGCCGCTGCCCCGGTTGCCCGCCCGCTGCGCCAGGCCGCCGCGCAGGAGCCCGAAGTTCAGGAAGAGTCGCAGATCGTCGTCTCGGGCTATCGTGAGAGTCTCAACGCCGCGCAGGACCTGAAGCGCAAGGCCGTCGGTGCCGAGGACGACATCGTCGCATCCGATATCGCTGCCTTTCCTGACCTGAACCTCGCCGAAGCGCTGCAGCGCGTGCCCGGCATCACCATCACCCGCGACAGCGGCGAAGGCCGCCAGATCGCGCTGCGCGGCCTGGGTGCGGACTTCACCCGCACCCAGCTCAACGGCATGGAAGTGATGGGCAACACGGCCTCGGGCATGGACAATCGCGGCGCGGTCAGCCGTTCGCGCTCGTTCGACTACAGCTTGTTCGCCTCGGAACTGTTCAACCGCGTCGCGGTGCAGAAGTCGTTCGCGGCCGAGCAGGACGAGGGCGGCATCGCCGGCACCGTGCAACTCTACAGCGCCAAGCCGTTCGATTATGCCGGCTCCAAGTTCGTCGTCTCGGCCAAGGGCCAGACGAACACCAACACCAGCGGCATCACCCCGCGCCTGGTCGGCCTCGCTTCGGTCCGTTCGGGTGATTTCGGCGCGCTGGTCTCGGTTGCCTACAGCCAGATCAAGAACAACGAATATGGCTATCGCAACTGGGGCTGGGGCCTGACCAAGTACGGCACCGCCAATATCGGCCCGGAAGTGGATGCCGCGACCCGCACCAAGCTGCTCGCCGGCGTCTACCAGCCGACCGCCCAGTCGCCCTCGACCTGGTATAATGACCGCCGTCGCCTCGGAATCACCTCGTCGGTCCAGTATCATCCGGGCGACAATTTCAAGCTGGACGTCGACTTCCTGTACGGCCGCCTGTGGGACTATCGCGACGATTATGCGCTGGCGACCGCGGGCAGCAATCCGCTGACCGGCTCGAGCGTCACTGGCACCCAGGTGATCCGCAGCGCGGTGATCGACGACAGTAACACGCTGCGCGCCGCCAGCTTCACCGGCATCGATCTCCGCTCGGAGCATCACATCGTCAAGAACCACACCGATTTCTATCAGGGCGTGGCGAACCTCAGCTGGAAGCTCGGCGATCGCCTGACCATCCATGCGCTCGGCGGCTATGAGGAGTCGGACTTCGCCCAGCCGGTGTTCGACAAGGTGTTCATGGAGGCCAAGCAGACTGCCTTCAGCTACGACACCCGCCCGCGCATCCCGGTCAACAGCTATGGCATCGACCTGACCAACCCCGATCTCTGGACCGTCCAGCGCCTGGACGTGCAGGAGAACAAGATCGTCAACCGCTACACCAACGCCAAGCTGGATGCGGCATATGAGCTGAACGACGCGCTCACCTTCAAGGCCGGTGGCGCCTACAAGCACTTCACCAACAGCGGCTACACCTGGGTGAACAAGGTGTTCCACAACGTGCCGGCGAACATCGTCGTGCCGAACAGCGTGAAGCAGCTCGTCGGGCCGGACACGCTGCTCCAGTACATCGTCGGCAATGTCGACGGCGTCTATGCCGCGGTCGGCGACAAGCGTGACCTGACCGCCGCCAATCTCCAGGCGGGCAGCGACTTCGATGTCGACGAGAAGAGCTATAACGGCTTCGCCCAGTTCGATCTCGATACCCATCTCGGCGACATGCGCCTGCGCGCCAATGCCGGCGTGCGCTACTACTCGACCGACCTGACCTCGTCCGGGCACCTTGCCACCGGCGCAGGCTTCGTGCCGGTCGTCATCGAGACCAACAGCAAGGGCTGGCTGCCCTCGGCCAATGTCGCGCTCGACGTGACTCGCAACCTAGTGGTGCGCGTCAGTGCCAGCCGCAACGTCAATCGTCCGGGCCTGGGCGACCTGGCGGCGGCGGGATCGATCACCACGCGTCCGAACGGCGGCAGCCTCAGCCTCGGTAACCCGTTCCTCAAGCCCTACAAGGCAACTTCGGTCGAGGGCTCGATCGAATGGTATATGGACCGCTCGGGCTTCGCCTCGGTCGGCTTCTTCTACAAGAACATGGATAGCTTCATCTCGCCGTCGACGGTGACGATGCCCTATGGCCAGACCGGCCTGCCGCTGTCGCTGCTGATCCAGGGCCAGGATGCCAACACCCCCTATGACGTGAGCCAGCCGATCAACGGCCCGGGCGCGGACATCAAGGGTATCGAAGTCGCGTTCCAGCACGACTTCACCTTCCTGCCGGGCCCGCTCAAGCATCTCGGCGTGACGGCCAACGGCACCTGGTTCGACGGTCACCAGCAGGGCAAGGTCGGCAACACCTTCGTGCGCTTGCCGCTGTTCCAGCTCTCCAAATGGGCGGCGAACGCGACGCTCTATTATGAGGACAAGGACTTCGGCATCCGCGTGTCGGACGCCTATCGCAGCAAATACTACACCGGCCTCGGCACGGTCGGGAATGTCGGCGACTATATCGCCGCCACCCATAACATCGACTTCCAGGCCCATGTGAACCTGACCAAGGGCATCCGCCTGATCGCCGAGGGCATCAACCTCACCAACGAGCCGATCGAGCAGTTCGCCGGCGGGGAGATCGCGCGCCGCGTGGTCTACACCACTAGCGGGCGCACCTTCACCCTCGGCGTCAGCGCCGAGTTCTAAGCCGTTCCCCAAGCCTTCCGCCCCGGCGCAAGTCGGGGCGGATCTTTCTCGGCTCGTGTAAATCGCGTCAAAATGGTGACACCCGGTTTTCCATAACCAATGGTTATGTTGCAGCGCGGCTTTCCGACGTTGTGATATCGCCAGTTTCGGCAATCATGTGACTCGAACCACAGGTTGGGGTTTCCGATGATTGCCAGTCCCTATCTCCTGTACCTTGGCCACTCGGACGACGAAGTTGGCATCAAGACCTCGCGCGGCCTGGCGGTGTTCCGCCCGAACGACTGCGTGGGGGAATTCCGGTACGACGATTGCCCGCTGACGCTGGAACTGCCACGCATGGGCTTTGCCGAGGCGGTTGCCGCCGGAGCGAAGACCCTGGTGCTCGGCATCGCCAATGCCGGCGGCCGGATGGGCGCCGATCTGGTGGCCGATGCGATCGCCGCGATCGAGGCGGGGCTCGACGTCGCCTCGGGCCTTCATCACAGGCTGCGCGACGAACCTTCGATCGTCGCGGCAGCGGCGAAGCATGGCCGCAAGCTCCACGATGTCCGCGATCCCAAGCCTGGCATTCCGGTCGGCAACGGCAGGAAGCGCGCAGGCAAGCGCCTGCTCACCGTCGGCACCGATTGCTCGGTCGGCAAGATGTACGCCACGCTCTGCCTTGAGCAGGGCATGCGCGCCCGCGGCATGACCGCCGATTTCCGTGCCACCGGCCAGACCGGCATTCTCATCGCCGGCAGCGGCGTGCCGCTCGACGCGGTGATCGCGGACTTCATCTCAGGCGCGATCGAAGAGATTTCCCCGGCGCGCGACGATGACGGCTGGGACCTGATCGAGGGGCAGGGCTCACTCTTCCACCCGAGCTTCGCCGGGGTCTCGACCGGGTTGCTCCACGGCGCCCAGCCCGCGGCCCTCGTGCTCTGCCACGATCCGGTGCGCCCGCACATGCGCGGCCTGCCGCACTATCCGGTGCCGGGTCTCAAGGAGACGCTGGAGGCCAATCTCGCGGTCGCCCGGCTCACCAGCCCCGATGTCCAGGCAGTCGGCGTCGCGCTCAACACGTCCAAGCTCTCCCGCGCCGAAGCCGGGCGGCTCTGCGCCGAGACGGCCGATGCGCTCGGCCTGCCCTGTACCGACCCCTTCGCCATGGGTGTGGATCCCATCATCGACAGGATCAATGCATGCTTCGAACCCTCGCCGCGCGTAGCGACGCTTTCGCTCTAGCCACCCCGTTCCGCATCTCGCGGGGGGTGAAGACGGTCGCCGATGTGGTGACCGTCTCGGTATCGGCCGAGGGTGTTACCGGGCGCGGGGAGGGGGTTCCCTATCCGCGCTACGGGGAGTCGATCGAAGGCGCGCTGGCGGAGATCGAGGCCGTGCGCGGCGCGATCGAGGCGGGCATTTCGCGCGAGGAGCTGCTGGTCGCGATGCCGGCCGGTGCCGCGCGCAACGCCGTCGATTGCGCCCTCTGGGACCTTGAGGCCAAGCTCGCCGGGCGCAGCGTCACCGAACTGCTCGGCCTGCCGCCGCTTGGCCCCACGCCCACCGCGATGACCGTCAGCCTCGACACGCCCGATGCCATGGCGGTCGCCGCACAGGCGCTGGCGGCGGTGCCGCTCATCAAGATCAAGGTCGATCGCAGCGACCCCGAGGCGCAGATCCGCCGGGTGCGCGAGATGGCGCCGGCGCCGCGCGTGATCGTCGATCCCAATGAAAGCTGGACGATTGCCGAGATCGAGCGCCTGCAGCCGATGCTGGTCGATCTGCGCATCGATCTGCTCGAACAGCCTTTGCCGGCGGGCGAGGACGATGCGCTCGAAGGCTTCAACCCGCTGATCCCGATCGCTGCCGACGAGTCCGCGCACATCGCCGACGATGCCGCCGCGCTCGCCAGCAAATATCAGGTCATCAACATCAAGCTCGACAAGACCGGCGGCCTCACCGGCGCGCTGGCGCTTGCGGACGCGGCGGCAGCGGCGGGGCTGGGTGTGATGACCGGCAGCATGATCTCGACCTCGCTGTCGATCGCGCCGGCATTGGTGATCGCCGCGCGCTCGAGCTTCGTCGATCTCGATGGACCGTTATGGCTGGCGGAAGACCGGCCGGGCGGGGTGCTTGGCGAACGCGGCGTGCTCTCGCCGCCCTCGCCGGGCTTCTGGGGAGCGCCATAACCGAAAGCCATAACCAAACAGGGAGTCGCGGCACATGGTTCGGGGACATAGACTGAAGATTGGAATGGCGGCGGGCATCACGCTGGTCGCCGCCGCCGGCGTCGCTCTCGCGCAGGGAGGTAGCCCGGAACCCGCCGCCGACCTGATCCTGCGCGGCGGCACCGTCTATCCGGGCAATGCCGCGCCGTTCAAAGGCGATGTCGCGATCCGCGGCGATCGCATCGTCTATGTCGGGCCCAAGGCACCGGGCACGGCGACGAAGATCATCGACGCCACCGGCATGATCGTTGCCCCCGGCTTCATCGACACGCATACCCATGTGAATGGCGCGCTCGCCTCGGGCGATCCCGCCGCGCGGCTCGTGATGCCGTTCCTCACCCAGGGCGTGACCACCGCGTTCATCGGCGTGGACGGCGGCGGCGATCCCGATGTCGCCCGCACCTTCGGGCGCGACAGCGGCGCAAAGGGCGGCGAGGGCGAAGCGGCGCTCGGCCAGTCGAGTCGCGATTATGGCATCAACTTCGCCACCTATGTCGGGCTGGGCGCCGTCCGGCTGAAGGTGATCGGCCCGGACGATCGCGCGCCGACGCCGGAAGAACTGGCGAAGATGCAGGGCCTCGTCTCCAGCGCGATGTGCCAAGGCGCGCTCGGCCTCTCCACCGGCCTGTTCTATGCGCCGCAGAGCTTCGCCAAGCGCGACGAGGTGGTCGCGCTGGCAAAGGCGGCGGCGGAGAAGGGTGGCATCTATGACAGCCATCTGCGCGACGAATCCTCCTACACGATCGGCCTCAAGGGCGCGGTTGCCGAGGCGATCGAGATCGGCCGCGAGGCGGGCATCCCGGTCCATATCGCGCACATCAAGGCGCTTGGCGTCGATGTGCAGGGCCAGGCTCAGGCGATCATCGACCAGATCGAGGCGGCGCAGAAGGCCGGGCAGGTCATTCATGCCGACCAATATCCCTGGTCGGCATCGGGCACCGGACTTTCCGCCGCGCTCATCCCGCGCTGGGCGCAGAATGGTGGTCGGCGGGCGTTGCTGGAGCGATTCGAAAACCCCTCCGTGATGGCGAAGATGCGGCCCGAAATCGCCGACAACCTGCGCCGCCGCGGCGGCCCCGCATCGCTGCTCATCACTTCCGGCCCCGCAGACGCCGAAGGCAAGACGCTCGAGCAGATCGCCAAGGCCCGGGGTATCGACCCGATCGACGCGGCCATCGCGATCCTCAAGCAGCGCGAAGCCGGCGTCGCCTCGTTCAACCAGAGCGAGGCGGACATCGCCGCCTTCATGAACCGGCCCTGGGTCGTCACCAGCTCGGACGCGTCGCAGGGACACCCGCGCTACTACGCCTCGTTCGCCCGCAAATATGCGAATTACGTCCGCGACAAACAAGTGATCGACCTGCGCGCGTTCATCGACCGCAGCACCGCCGTCACCGCCGACATGTTCAGCCTCGACGGCCGCGGGCACCTGAAAGCCGGCGCCTTTGCCGACGTGATCATGTTCGATCCCGCCCGCTTCGCGCCGCGCGCCGATTACATCCATCCCGCGCTGTTCTCCACCGGCATGCGCACGGTGGTCGTCAACGGCGTGATCGCAATCGAGAATGGCGAACCGACCGGCGCCGCCGGCGGCCGCCCGCTACCCCGCCAGCCGAAACCGGGGAGCTGTCGATAGGAGGCCAATAAGGACCGCAGGACGGGGCCGATGCGGTGCAGCCGGGGCAACCGGCGCACGGGAGGCATCAACGCTCCACCATATTGATCAAGGGGAAGAAACATGACCAGGTCACTGAGAGCCGCTTCGCTGCCCGCGCTGGCAGTCGCGCTGCTGTGGAACGCCGCGGCGTTCGCGCAGGACACCCAGACCCCGCCGGCACCGGCGCCCGAACCCGAAGCCCAATCGGCGGAGATCACCGTCACCGGCACGCGCATCCAGCGCGACGGCTACCAGGCCCCGACGCCGCTCACCGTGATCAATGCGGGCGACATCGAAGCGACCGCCCCGGCCAACGTCGCCGATTTCGTCAACGAGATCCCCTCGCTGGTCGGCAGCGTCACCCCGGCCAACTCGAACCTCAACATCTCGGCCGGCACCGCGGGCGTCAACGCGCTCAACCTGCGCTCGCTCGGCACCGCCCGCACGCTGGTGCTGCTCGACGGCCAGCGCTCGGTCGGCTCGACCGTCACCGGGCTGGTCGACGTCAACACCTTCCCGCAAGGCCTGATCAAGAGCGTCGAGATCGTCACCGGCGGCGCCTCCGCCGCCTATGGCTCGGACGCCGTCTCGGGCGTGGTCAACTTCATCCTCGACAAGGAATATTCGGGCCTGAAGGGCTCGGTCGAATACGGCATCTCGACCTATGGCGACGCGCCCAACTATCGCGCGACGCTGACCGCCGGCACCGGCTTCGCCGGCGGGCGCGGCCATATCCTGCTCAATGGCGAGATCGCGGTGAAGGAAGGCCTGCACGGCGTCCCGCGCGACTGGAACAACAAGGGCTGGTACATGATCAACAACCCCGCCTATGTGGCGGGGAACGGCCAGCCCGAGCGCCTGGTCGTGTCGGGCGCCGGCCTGAGCCAGGCGACGCGCGGCGGCGTCATCCTGAACACCGCGCTGCGCGGCACCCAGTTCGGGCTGGGCGGCGCGGTCAGCCAGTATAATTTCGGCACCAACCGCGATCCCTGGCAGATCGGCGGCGACTGGCAGGCGACCCAGGTCAACGGCTTCCAGTCGCTCGATCCGGAGGAGAACCGCAAGAGCCTGTTCGGCCGGGTCAGCTTCGAGGTCGCCGACTGGCTCAACGTCTTCGGCCAGGCATCCTATGCCAAGTCGGAAAATCTCGGCTGGCTGGGCGTGCAGCTCAACCAGAACAACGTGACGATCCGATCGGACAATGCCTATATCCCGGCTTCGGTCCGCAGCCAGCTCGGCGCGATCACCAGCTTCACGCTGGGCACCAGCAACGCCGACCTGCCGATCCGCAAGAACGACACCGAGCGCGAGCTGCAGCGCTATGTGATCGGCGCGAACGGCAGCTTCCCGCTGTTCGCCGGCACCGCGCGCTGGGACGTCTATTACCAGAAGGGCATCAGCCGCACGCGCGAGATGGCGCGCGACATTACCAACAATGCCCGGCTCGCGCTGGCGCAGGATGCGGTGTTCGCGCCCGCCGGCAACGCGATCGGCGTGCCCGCCGGCACGATCGTCTGCCGCTCGACGCTGACCGCGCCGACCAATGGCTGCGTGCCGCTCAACCGCCTGGGCATCGGCGTCGCCAGCCCCGAGGCGCTCGCCTATGTGCTGGGCAATCCCTATCGCAAGCAGAAGTTCGAGCAGGACGTGGTCGCCGCCAACCTGGCGTTCGATGCGTTCAACCTGCCGGCCGGCGCGGTCTCGGTCTCGATCGGCGGCGAGCATCGCCGCGAGAAGGTCAGCGGTTCGGTGCCCACCGAATTCCAGACCGGCTGGTTCGTCGGCAACTTCCTGCCCAGCTTCGGCAGCTACAGCGTGACCGAAGGCTATGTCGAGCTGGTGGTGCCGGTCATCAAGGGGCTCGACCTGAACGGCGCGGTGCGCGGCACCGACTATTCGACCTCGGGCTATGTCACCACCTGGAAGGCGGGCGTCACCTTCGAGCCGATCCCCGACATCCGCTTCCGCGCCAGCCGCTCGCGCGACATCCGCGCGCCCAATCTGGGCGAGCTGTTCACGGCCGGATCGACCCGCATCAACGTGCTGATCGATTCCTCGCAGAACAATGCATCGGTCACCTTCGCGGGCACCACTCGCGGCAACCCGCTGCTCCAGCCGGAAAAGGCCGACCAGTGGGGTGTCGGCGTGGTGCTGCAGCCGACCTTCGTGCCCGGCTTCGCGATGTCGGTCGATTACTACAACATCAAGATCAACGGCGCGATCGGATCGGTTGCCGCCCAGACGATCGTCGATCGCTGCAACGAAGGCATCCAGGCCTTCTGCACCGCCGTGGTGCGCGGGCCGAACTCGTTCGGCAACAGCCTGCAGGTGTATGAGAGCCCGTTCAACTTCGCGGTGCAGAAGGCGCAGGGCATCGACTTCGAAGCTTCGTACCGCACCCGGATCGGCGCCGGCAACTTCATGCTGCGCGGCATGGCGACGCGCTACATCAAGAACTATTTCGACAACGGCATCGATGCGCCGACCGACACGGTGGGCCAGAACGCCCCGGGCGGCACCCCGAAATGGCTCTACCGTGCCCAGGCCAGCTATGACGTCGATGATTTCAACCTCACGCTGATCGGGCGCGGGGTGAGCGACGGTGTGTACGACAACAGCTTCGTCGAATGCACCAGCGGCTGTCCGGCCTCGACGGTGACCAACCGCACGATCAACGACAACCGGATCAAGGGCGCCTTCTACATCGATGCCTCGCTGACCCAGGGCTTCAAGATGGGCGGCAAGGAAGTGCAGCTGTTCTTCAACGTCTCCAACCTGCTCGACAAGGATCCGCCGGTGGTGGCGCCGGGACCGGCCGGCAGCGCCTATGCGACGCCGGCGACCAACCAGTCGATCTACGACCTGCTCGGGCGGACCTTCCGCATCGGCGCCCGGTTCAAGATGTGAGAGGGAGGCGCAGCATGACATTCGGCACGCGCCGAGCACCCAGCTGTTCCCCGGCGGAGGCCGGGGCCCAGTTGCAACATAGTTCGGGAGGTTTGCCCCTCCTCGCCGGGTTCGCCGAAACTGGACCCCGGCCTTCGCCGGGGAACCGGAACTCTGGATATCGGTGGGGCCTGACCGCCCTCGCGCTCCTCGCCAGCACTTCCCCGGCGCTTGCGCAGGACTATGACGTGCTGATCCGGGGCGGCACCGTCTATGACGGCAGCGGCGCGCCGGGGCGGAGCGCCGATGTCGCGATCCAGGGGGACCGGATCGTCGCGGTGGGGACGATCCCCGCTTCGGCGACCGCGAAGACCACCGTCGATGCCCGGGGCAAGATCGTAGCCCCGGGGTTTATCGATCCGCATTCGCACGCGGCGCCCAATATCCAGACGCCCGAGCTCGCGCCGGCATTGCCGATGCTCTACCAGGGCATCACCACCTTGTTCGCCAATCCGGACGGCGGCGGCCCGGCCGACCTGGCGCCGCAGATCAGGGACCTTCGCACCAACACCCCCGGCGTCAATGTCGCGCTGATGATCGGGCACAATGCCGTGCGCGCCGCGGTGATGGGCAATGTCGATCGCCACGCCACGCCCGAAGAACAGGCGAAGATGGAGGGCCTGGTCACCGCCGCGATGAAGCTCGGCGCGTTCGGCCTGTCCGACGGGCCCTTCTATATCCCGGCCAAATATTCGAACACCGCCGAGATCGTCGGGCTGGCAAAGGCCGCCAGCGCCTTCCCGGACGCCTTTTACGAAAGCCATATCCGCGACGAGGGCAATTACGATATCGGCGTGGTCGCGGCGGTCGAGGAAGTCATCACCGTTGCGCGCGAGGCGAAGATCCCCGGCGTCGTCACCCATATCAAGGTGCTCGGCCCCCAGGTCTGGGGCAAGTCGGCCGAGGTGATCGCCCATATCGACAAGGCGCGTGCGGCCGGCGTCCAGGTCTGGGCCGATCAATATCCCTATACCGCCTCGGGCTCGAGCCTGATGGCCTCGCTCGTCCCCGGCTGGGCGCAGGAGGGTGGGGCGGATGCGCTGGCCAAAAGGCTGGAGGATCCGGCGATGCGCGCGAAAATCCGCGCCGAGATGGTGCCCAATCTGGAGCGCCGCGCCGGGCCGCACGCGATCCAGATCCGTGCCTACAAGGCCGATCCCTCGCTCGACGGCAAGCGGCTCGACGAAGTCGGTGCGATCATGAAGCTCGAGCCGCTCGATGCCGCGATCGAGATGCTCAAGAAGGGCGGGGCGCCCACCGTGTCGTTCAACATGAGCGACAAGGATGTCGAGGCGTTCATGCGGCAAGGCTGGACGATGACCTCCACCGATGGCGGGCTGCCGCCCTTCGGCAAGACCGCAGAGCATCCGCGTGCGTACGGCGCCTTCCCGCGCAAGCTGCGCAACTATGTGCTCGACAAGCCGGTGATCCCGATGGCCCAGGCCATCCACGCCGCCACCGGGCTGCCGGCCCAGGTGTTCGACGTGGTCGATCGCGGGGCGCTGCGGAAGGGCGCGTTCGCCGACGTGATCGTCTTCGATCCGAAGACGGTGCGCGACACCGCCACCTATGAGAAGCCGCACGCCTATGCCCAGGGCATGGACTATGTCTTCGTCAACGGCCGGGCGGCGCTGGTGAATGGCAAGCCGGTGGCGGCGCGGTTCGGGCGGGTGTTGTTGCGGGGGGAATAGGCAGCTGGATTCCGCTTTACTCCCCTCCCTGTAAGGGAGGGGTCGGGGGTGGGTTGCGGCCCCCGCGAAGGCCGGGGGAGCTCAGCCCGCCCGCGGAGGGAAAAAAAAAGCCAGGCA